>CACWUH010000026.1 GCA_902764015.1 uncultured Methanobrevibacter sp.
ATTAAAGGATTTCATTGAAAAAAACAAAGATAATACTGAAAAAGGAAATCTGCCAACAACCCATTCCCTATTTTTCATAAGGGATAAATCCTCTTTAAAGGACATTACCGACGCTCAGAAAAGAGTATATACCAATTACGAATTGGTGGATGTTGAAAATGGTGAATTTGACGTATCAACTGCAAAATTTACCGATTTGTCTGATAAAACTAAAGATATCATTAAGGAAGCTGACGATTCCTCTCAGGAAATTGTTTGTGAGGTCATTAAAAGAAAAGGAGAAGAAGATGAACTTCCTGATGATGATAAGAATAAGGTCCACATTGAAATAACAAAATATACCGGTGACTGGGATAAAAGCAAAGAGATTCCAGCAATCGAGGCTCTTACAAGCAAGGTTGGAGATAATGTCGTTCAACGTTATGTGAATGATGAGTGGAAAGGAAGGCTGACCAATTTCAAGGAAATAAAGGAAGATTACAAGGATATTTCTCTCATTGAAGAAAGTGACGATATTGAATCAAAGATCGGCAGGCCTCTAAGCGAGGTAATCATCGAACAATTGAAAAAACAATTTGAATTGGAATTTCCTGAAAATTTTGAAGAAAGGGAGTTTAAATCAGAAGAAGAAAAAATCCTTTATGATGAGCTGAATCAACAGTGGGGATGAAAACAGGATATGTATGGTATCTTCCGATGCCGGTTTCGGTAAGACCATGCTTCTTGCAAACTTCGCCAATACTCTTAAGACCAAATCTGCAGGCAAGTATGACAAGATCTATAAAAGGTTCTGTGGAGCTTCCAATTTAAGTTCAAAGGCATTCCTATTGTGGGATACAATCATTAAGGAATCTGAAATTGATAAGGAGGATGATTTCAAGGCGCCGTCAAATATTGATGAGCTTAAAAAATCCATTAAGGATATTCTGGATAGAATATCCAAGAAGGGAAAATCAGTTATTATTATTGATGCCGTCAACCAGATGCCTGATGGTTTGGAAATGCTGAAATGGCTACCTGCACCTGAAACATCTGATTTAAAGATAATCATTTCATGCAAAGAGGATGATGAAGATGAGTATTATGCAAATAAACTCAAAAACATAAAGAAGAGAGATGCATTCTGCGACTATTTCGAAGAGGGCCATGAAGATGATTTGGGCGGAGATTATAAGAACTACAGTTTCAAATTAAAGGCTTTGGAAGATTGCGAAAACGAAAAGACTAAAATCATCAACTCATATCTTAAAAATTACCTGAAGGAACTGGACAAGGAAGATATTCAGACCATCTGCGGTTTTGAAGCATCTAAAAACCCGCTTTTCCTAAAGGTATTGCTTTCTGAACTTAGGGTGTTCGCTTCATTTGAGAAGTTGAAGGAGGAGATTCAGCAATTCATTAAAAATGACTTCGAGGAAAACCCTGACCCGGACAATAAAGGGTCTCCTAAAACGGCATTCAATCATGTTCTCGAAAGACTGGAAGCTGATGAGGAGTTTGCTGAAGGAGAACCGTTGGTTCCTTTGATATTCTCGCTTTTGGCAAATGCAAGAGTGGGTCTGTCCAGAGATGAAATGACTGCAATAATCAAGACCCAAACAGGATTGGACGAGGAATATATCAGGGACACCATCAATCTTAACCTAAGACAAGTTAAACAGTTCATGGCAAGAAAAGAGGGTAGGGATGACTTTTTCTATGAAAGTTTCAAACTTGCTGCTCAGGAAAGGTATTCCAGAAGCCATATTCTTAGAAATGAGGAATTGAAGTCTTACTTCACTGACGATTCCGGTGAATTGATCAATATTCATGCTTTATTGGCGGATTATTTCCTGAAGGATGCATTGGGAAGCGACAATGACGATTATAATTTCCAAGGAAAAAATATCCGATCATACAACGAGCTTCCATATCATATCAATGAGTCAAGGGACTTTGACAGATTGAAAAAGGTATTGTCCTCCTACTCATTCATAAAGAATAAGCTGGAATACAGCGACATAAACAATCTAATTGTCGATTATCAGTTCAGTGACTTTGAGGACGGAACGAAACATGAGTTCCTGGAAGGTGAGGATGACCATTCCATTGTGCTGATTGGAAGGGCATTGGAATTGTCAGCGCCAATATTGGCTGACGATAAAGGCCAGCTTGCAACCCAATTATATGGAAGAATGGTTGACTTGAAGGATGATGAAATCATAAGACCTATCATTGATGAGATTGAAAGGGCTGATTCTTCCGGCATGATTCTAAAACCGAAAACCAATTCCCTTTACTCTCCAAAAAGTTCCATTATAAAAAGGCCGAAGGTAAACGGAACAGAATCGACATCAGCGATTCAGGTGACGGATGACAAACTGCTTATCCTGGCAAATGCTGACGGCACACTGAATGTATTCGATTTGGAAAACAATGAGTTCGATGATTCCAATTTGAATTCAAAGATTATCAAGATTATTCCTTCCGACGATAACAGATACCTGCTGATAGCATCCAAGGACGGCCAGATAAACAAATGGGATGTCAACAACAGGTCAATCTTTAAGGATGACGATGACAAATATCCGAAAATCGATGCGGAAATCACCGACATCTACCTGTCAAAAACATATAATAAGATTTATGCGTCTTCACACACCGGAATATTTTCAATAGACTTGAAGACCAAGGAACTGAGGAAAGAGGATATTGAACCTAAAAACTACAATCAGATTCTGGTTCCAAGAAGAAACGAAGCGATCCTTGTCTGTGATGAAAGGGAAGTTGACGGCTGGGATGTTTATGAAATGAGAAAGGCATACAACAAGCAGCATCAGCAGAACGAAGAGGAGGATTCCTCCACCAAACTGGATTCATCTGAAGAGATAAGATTCATGGGGCTGAACAAGAGATTCCTGACATTGATTTCAGAAAACGGTCAGATGAAATTCTGGAACACCCTTAAGAACTCTGGCGGTGGGGAAAGCATAGCCGAAGAGCATGTCTGCAGCCCAAATGACAAGTTCAGACAGGCAATAACTCTTGAAGATGAAAATGAAATCATAACCATATCTGACATGGGAGTGATGAGGGTCTGGGACATTCCACAGCCAAGAAGCCCTCAGTTTGATGTTGTTAAGGATATTCAAACAGGTATCAAGTCACCTACCTCCATTGATTATCACACTGACGGAACGGACAGATGGGTCATCGTTGGAAATGAGCACAATGACATCAGCGTAATCGATTTGAATAAGAAAATTGAAAAGAGCAATGCTGTAAGGCATCTTGAATCTGTATTGTCAATCAAAATCGATGACAATCATATGATTACAGCTTCAGACAATGGTGAAGTTTTCACATGGGACATTGACAGTGAAGAATGCGTCAACAAGTTTGCAAATGACTTCAGATGCAACTCCATTTCATTTAATCGTGATGAATCAAAACTGGTTCTTGCAGGCGTAAAGACAGATAAGAACGACAAGAAGGTCTACAAGATAGCCACCTGTGATGTCAATGATGATATGTGGAAAGCTATTGAAAAGCCTGAAAGCGAAGATGAAAATCAGAAAAACGATTTGATTGAGTTGAATGTTGATAAGGAAGAAACCGTCAGGAGTGAAGTCGTAGAAATCACTCAGAACAGTTCCGGTTTCGTCTTCATTGAAAAGAATAAGTTGACAATTCACACTGAAGAATACCCATTAAACGGAACTGCAACATCCGTGGATGCCTCATTGGACTCAACCGATGCATTTGTCGGATTTAAAGATGGAAGCATTGTGAAATATCCTTCACAGGCTGCCTTTGAAAGTGACTCAAACTCTCCTGTAACCAAAATCAAGATTTCAGGCGGAAGATTGATTGCAGGTCATGAAGACGGATCCGTTGAGATATTTGGTTTGGACGGAACCCGTTCAGCTTCACTGAAAGGCCATGAAAAGGCAATCAACAACATTTATGTGGATGAATCCCGAATCATTACCGTATCCAAGGACAACACCCTAAAGATATGGGAAAATGACGAGTGTGTCTACACATACTTCCTGGATATTTATGCAACCGCAGTAAGTATTAAGGGAGACAAATTAATTGTTGGAGACACTTTAGGTAATGTAAGATTCTTCACTTTTGAAAATTAAATCTAAAGATAGATAGTTAAAGGAATCATTTAAATTGTTGATTTAGATGTTTTCCTTTACCAAACTTTTTTTTGCGTTGTTACGGATTCAATCGAAGAATATCCTTTTAAATTCCATTTTTTCATTTCCGCATTGTGGGCATGGAGTGTGGGGAGTTATCCAATAAATTTTTTCGCCGCAGTGAGGGCAAACGTCATTGTCGATTTTCTCTCCATCCAAAGTGATATTGAAGTCATCCTTATATAAATTAATGCATGGAATTTCCCCTTCGATTTTTTCCAGGTTATTGCTTACGTAATCTAACTTCTTTGAAATGTCATTATAAAGGGTTTCTCTGTCCAGATCGCTTGCGGAAAGCTCATTAATATGCTTGGAGAGGTCTTCGTATAATGTTTTGAGATATAGGTCACTGGAGTGAAGACTAATCAAATCCTTGTCCGGCAGGTCATATAGATAGTTATGACTATGGGACTTTCGGTTAAGGCGCATAATGGACTCCTCTTTGACATAATCCTTCATATTGAAATCCATGGATTCAAAGGACTTTTCAGTTAAATAATCCTCCATGTCTATTTTGTAGTAAAGGTCATTGTCATGATTCTTTAAAAAAGCTTTCAGCCTTTTAATGCTTGCATCATACTTGAGCAGAGTTTCAAAATTTTTCAATAATGATGAGGTATTAGCCAATTTTTCCTTTTTTCTTGGAATGTATTTCTTTAGAAAGTCAACTGTCCACTCCATGATGTTTTGGTCTTTTCCCCTGGCGGTTTGATAGATGGAAACCGTCTTGTTGCAATTTTTGCAGTAACGCTGTAGGACACGCCCTTGCATGATGGACCCGTCTGCATAATGTACGGTTGAAAACAGACTTTCATACTTTTCTATAACGCCGGTTTCATCTTTGAAGCAGAAATAATAGTCTACATTCATATAGCTAAAACCGCAGTTTTCGCATCTATAATAATCTCTACAAGACATCTTATACGCCCCCAGTTTTTTTTTCTTTAAATATTATTTATCATTTACAATTGTATAAAATTAATGAAATTTGTCATCTGTTCGATGGTCCAGTATATCATCACCACTCCGAGAAGATAGAACAGTGTGAAGGGAAATGCTTTGATGAATACCAGATTGAACGTTTCTCCAATTCCCCCATTATGTCCGAACTTCACCATAGGATACATTGCTATCGCATCTATGATGAATACGATTATAAATGTCGTCAATTCGGCTTCCGCTTCCGTTTCACTCCAATATGTCCCTAAGGCATAACTGATTATGCGGCTTAGGAAAATCAGTATGAAATACACTATAATTATATACATTAAAGATTCGCCATCCTCCATTTTTTCACCTATCCTCTTTCAGTCGATTTCGCCATCTTTTTCATGCAGTCAAAATCCGGATTTGCAGCAGAAATCGCTATGATTTTGTGATTTTCATGAAATACTACCATATGGTATTTTTCAGTTGTAATCAGATACAAATCACCGTCTTTTGCCACATCTACATTCGGCTCTTCTTTCATGGTTTTTATCATGTCATTGAAGTATTTGTCGTCATCGCCTACGCTTGAATATGAGATGTTCATGTCGTTTTCAAAATCGCGATATGCATTTGACGGGCCGATGTCAAGTCCAAAGAGGGTGTTTAGCTTTTCGAAACTGGATCCGCTCGGGACATCCATGCGAAAGTTTCCATCAAAGTCGTGACTCTCGAAATCTGCCCCATGAACTGCGCCCAAATTCAGCAAGATTATTAATGTAATAATCGATAATGTGTATTTTGAAATCATTCCTACCCTCCGGATAACATTCCGAGTACAATTATTCCCTTGCAGATTGCTGTGAAAACCAAACTCAAAGGAAGGGCCAGGGCCATCGTAAAAGCCCAAAGGAACAGCGGAGCATACATTGAGAATAGGATATCTCCAAAGCTCCTCTCCCGTTTGATTATCTTGACAATCACACCAACGACAAAAAAGATCGGAACTACTGCCGTGATGATTCTGTAGCTTAATGAGTTATGATAGGTAATGACATCATAAGTCAAAAGGCAATGTGTGAAGTCAAACAGACTAAAGAGTAGTAAAACCCACACTCCAACAAACATCAGTTCAAGTTTTCTGTCATTCATGTTTAGAGATTATTTTTGAGCATAAATAAATCATATAAAGCAATTGCTTTAGGTTATTTAAATAATGTCCCTATCATATTATAGGGTGTAAAACATTTAGGGGAGGTAACATGAACATTCTCAATGACAAGGACTTTGAACTTCTAAAAAAATTGGTTTCATTCAATCAAAGCCAGACAAAAGACTTTGCAGTTGAATTTTTAAATGGATTTTATACCAATGTTGTTGAAAACGAGGTTTATGTCTTCGCTAAAGGGGATATCCCGATTGCATTGGTTGCACATCTCGACACCTATTTTGAGGATGACGACATTGAGCGAGATTTCATCTGCCGTAATTTCAACGGAATCATGTGGAATCCTTATGGTGCTGGATTTGACGACAAGGCAGGGGTCTTTTCAATATTCAAGATAATCGAGGATGGGTACCTGCCTCATGTGATATTCACAACCGATGAAGAAGTGGGATCTTTAGGTGCCAAGTGCATGGCCCAGGATTTGCCTCAACATCCATTCAATGAGCTGAAATATCTAATCGAGCTTGACAGGGCAAACGATTATGACTGTGTTTTCTATGGCTGTGAAAACAGGGAATTCGTCTCATATGTGGAATCCTTCGGTTTTGTGGAGGCCTTTGGAACCTCTTCAGACATCAACCACATTTGTCCCGTTTGGGAAATTGCAGGCACCAATCTTTCAATCGGCTATAAATACGAGCACACCAAAGACGAGAACTTGGATATAAGGGTAATGTTTGATACAATTTCAAAAGTGGAAAGAATGCTGGATGACAGTGCAAACATAAAGGATGCTTTTGAATATTAATCGTAAAATAATTTAGGTGATGAGATTAAGAAATGATAATATGAAAGAAAAAATTGCAGTGATTTTCATAGGACTTCAGGCAAGCGGCAAGACAACATTCTACCGCAAGTATTTTTCAGATTATGTCCACATCAATCTGGATACCCTGAAAAGGAGAAGCAGGGAAAGGACACTTCTCAACAAATGCATTGAAAACGGGGACTCCTTTGTCGTTGACAATACCAATCCCACAAGGGAGGACAGGCAAAGGTATTTCGATGCCCTTAAAGGCGAGGATTATGAAATTCACGGCTATTATTTCAAGTCATCCATCGATGATTGCCTTTCAAGAAATTCAAAAAGACAAGGCAGAGCCAGAATCCCTGATGTGGGAGTGAGGGCGACTTATAAAAAGCTGGAGCGTCCGGGCTATGATGAGGGATTCGACAGGCTCTATTATGTGGCCATTGACGGTGATGGCTATCAGGTATGCGAATGGGATGACAACAGGAGGAAAAATGACATTTCAGGATAAGATTTTAAGAAGGTTGAAAAAAAGCAATGACTTCAGATATCTTGAGAATCTGGTAAATTCAGGTGAAAAGGAAGTCAAGCTGACTTCGGATGTAACTTTGGAGCCTTTCGAGGAATCATTATTTGCTGGAGGAATCGACATCGAAACCGACGGGCTTGTCATTGACGGTGACGGCTACATCATTGATGCCAGAGGCAAGACTCGAATCTTCAGGGTTGAAAACAAGAATGTCACATTCAAGAACATAACATTTAAGGATGGAAGGGCAAAACCTAAAGACAACTCTTTTGAATCGATATTCGGTGCTTTAGAGGGCGGCGGAGTGTATGCCGCTGCATCCGATGTAACTTTCATCGGCTGCACCTTTGAAGACAATAGTGCCAGGCAGGGCGGAGCAATCTTTCTCGGCTGCAGCCGGGGATATGCTGAGGACTGCAGGTTCATTGAAAACTTCGGCCATGAGTTTGCAGGCGCCATCTTCAATGATGAGCTGTCGTCCATGACAATCGTGAACTCCGAGTTCAAGGGAAACATTTCATTCGAGGGGGTTCATGACATCAAGAGCGTTGAAAGCTCCCTTAAAATCATCGGATGTGAGTTCACTCACCTTGAAGGCAATGGAACTTCCATTCTTGCAGAAATCAGCGGCAATCTTGTTCTGATTGATTCGAAACTGAACAAGGCAAATGTCACTGCTAAAAATCCTGCTGTCGTGAAGGACTGCAGGTTCAACGCTTCAACTATAGATGTCGCCCGAGGCAGGTTGTACTGCGAAGAGAAGCAGAAGGACGGCATCCAATTTATCGGCGATGACATACATTACATGGAAAGTCCTATGGATTATGCACGTGAGTTGACTGAACATGAGTTTGCAGGGGAATTTCTCAAAAGGTTCTCCAGACTTGAAGACGGCAGACTGAAATGTGATGACGGCCTGCATGATGAAATGGTCGAATTTGTGGAAATCTGGAGGGAGGTATGGCCTCATGAATCAAATTTCCTCATGGCCGATGTCATTGCAAACGCTTCAACATTGGCTGCTGATGATATTCAGGACAATTATCTGGCCAACATTAGCAAAGAAAGGGCAATCGATATGGATTCATTTGATAAATTGCATGATATCATGGAAGATGTTCTCGAATCAGTCAAGTTTTCTGCTGTAAATTTCAAATATCTGGATGACATGATTCATAAGCAGGGAAGCATCCGGCTGAAATCGGATGTTGTCCTTGATGATGCAGAGGCCGAGGATTATGCCGACGGAATAAAGATTGATGTCGACGGCATTGTCATTGACGGAAACGGCCATGAAATCGATGCCAGAAACAGGGCATCAATATTTAAAATCGATGCTGAAAATGTTGTAGTAAGGAATCTTTTATTCAGAAACGCATCATCAAATATGGGCGGTGCAGTGTCAAACATCGGTGAGGTGAGATTTGAAAACTGCTGTTTTCAGGAAAACATCGCTTCAGAACTCGGTGGAGCGATTGTCAACGATGAGAAGATGGTCATTGACAATTGTGAGTTTGAAAGCAATTCATCAGGTGGAGTTGGCGGCGCGATAGCTGCAACATATGCTTCCACTCTTGAAATCATGGATTCGAAATTCAGATCAAACGCAGCCAGTCTGGAAATCGATTGTCCTGGCGAAATATTGCCTGAAGACGCCCAGGGATTTGGAGGTGCAATCTATAATAACGGAAAACTTGATATCAACGGATCACAGTTCATCGAAAACAGAAGCGACAGAAGCGGAGCGGTGATGATTGTGCTTCCCGACTCCAAAATCAACATAAACGATTCGATTTTCAGGGACAACTATGCAAGGCTTGACGGCGGTGCAATCCACACGATGGGAGAAATCAACATCAACAACTCTCAGTTCATCAACAACCGTGCCGATAACAATGCAGGCGTGTTTGATGCAACTGAATCATCCAGATTGAATGTGTCAAGCTCCAAATTTGAAAACAACACTGCAGAAAACGGAAATGTACTCTTCAACAAGGGAGAATTTGAACTGTTCCAGTCATTCATAGGTTTCGGTGACATCGTTGATGAAAGAAATGGGGATGAAATCAAAAATGCCCTGCCTGATGTGGATGATGCCAATGATGACGAATCTGAAGGTAAATCTGGGGATAATGGATTTCCTGAAGATTATGAGGATTATGCAAAAAAGTTCAAGGAAGCTTTTGAAGAGGGTATGGAGGATGATTCCCAATCACAGGCATTAATGTATTCATTGGTGTTCATGGTATGGGCGGAGAAATTCCCTGAAGATGCCAATCTCATAGCCGCAGCATTGATACTGGCCAATGTCTATGACGACGAATTGGTAAAGATGGTTATAGATGATTTCTCACAGGAGGAATACAGAAAAAAACTTACAGAATGTGATCCTATTGATGAGGAGCTCCAGTCATGGTTTTTTACATTAGCATTGGTGAGCATTGTATTCAAAAGATCCAAAGAGGACGATGCTGACGATACTTCAAGGGAATATGGAAAGCAATTCATTGAGCTTTTGGACAGCTTCTCCAATGAATCGGGACCTGATGAATCATATGCTCAGATGAAGGATCTGGTCAGCGAATGGCAGGAGGAATGCCCTGATGACTGTGACATGACTTTAGCATATATAACCGTGAACATTCCATATCTTTCGGATGAAAGGATTCACGAGCTTTTGGAAAGCCTTGAAAGCCAGTCTATATGCGATGAGGATAACCATGAAAGAATTTATGATGAATGCAGGAGAGCATTGGAGATTAGAAACATTGACTTGAAGGATTATCTGGAGGAATGATGCATGAGCAATAATGATGAAAGTTCATTTGTAAAATTCATTGCCGAGAAATATGAAAAGATAGCAAACCCCGATATCGATGATGATGTGCGAAACAGGTATTTCAAGGAGTTTGAGCAGCTCAACACAACCACCTCAAGCATCTATGACCTTGGGGATTTGGAAGCGCTCATAATCCTGAAGGACGGCACAAACCTGACCAGTTGGATGGATGTGGAAGACAAAAATGACATCCTGTATGTCAGTGAGGATTTGTCAAAAAAGCGCTATCTGTATTCCAGATATGAAAATCTCGAATCCCTAAAGGCAATGGTCGTCAAGGGGGTTACGGATAAGGTTTTCACTATGGAATTCATGTTTCTCTATTGCAGTTCTCTGGAATACGTTTTCGGCATGGACACATGGGACATTTCAAACCTGAAGGACATGACTGCAATGTTTATGGGATGTGCTTCGCTTAGAGACATTTCCTTTTTGGAATCGCTGGACGTTTCGAATGTGAAGACAATGAAATCTGTATTCCAAAGTTGCATTTCATTAAAAGACCTTTCCCCTCTGAAATATTGGGATGTCAGCAATGCAGAGGATATGCAGGCTATATTTGCGATGTGCATAAGTCTAGACTCTTTGGAAGGGCTGGAATCATGGGATGTCAGCAATGTGAAACGGATGGAGTCAATGTTTCACCAGTGCATGTCCTTAAAAGATATTTCTATGTTGGGTATGTGGAAAGCGGATAGCATTGAAAACATGTTTGAGATGTTCAGGGACTGTACTGGTCTGAAAAGTGCCGATACATTATTAGATTGGGACATTAATGGAGATGTTAACGTAAGGGATATGTTCAAATATTCCGGCGTTTTACAAAAGCCTGATTGGTATTTGGATTCAATCAATGAGATTGAAGAGTATATCACAAGCATAGATGATGAGGATGTCCTGATTGATATTGCATACAATCATTCGGATTTGGACACAAGAAAGGTCGCCATCGAACATATCAGTGATGAAAATGTCCTTAAGGGCCTTATTGTGAAAAACACCGAACCAGCAATCCTTGAAGCGGCAATCAAGAATGATAATCTTGATGACGATGATTTTCTGATGTTCCAGATAGAGGATGCGAAGTGCCTTCATGAAGGCATGAATTTCATACTTTTCTCCCTGAATGAAGACTATAACCTGGCAAGAATTGCAATGGGCAACTATCCCCTTCATTACTGTTTGATTGCGGTCAATATAATCAGTGAAAAATCGGTTCTGGAAGATATTGCGGTAGGCGGGGACAATGAAACCATCCGCAATTTGGCATTAAATCGTTTGGAAAATCTTGAATAATTGATTGCGTTTAAAACTCAAATCGCAATCTATATACTTTTTTTTTTTTAATTAAATGAAATTCTTTCACCGACTTATATATAATCCTAAAAATATTCTTAAGTGAGGTGAAAGTATGGATCTTAGTGACTTGGTTTTATTGTTCAAAGTGCAGACTCTCATTGAGCAGAAGGATTTTGAAGGGGCAAATGAGGTCGTTGACGATTTACTGAAGCAGAATCCAGACAATGCTTCCATCATTTTTGCAAAGGCATTATGTTTAGATGCCATGGGGGATTTTGAGGCTTCCCTGGAAATGGCTGAAAAAGCCAGAAGCATCGATGTTGACGTAGTCCCTGATGATTTCTACAATGCGATAGTTTTCAAGGCAAACAATGCAGTCAAGCAGACTCCTAAAAAATCTGAAAAAAGCAAGATTCCATCCATTCTGAAATCCGGCGAAAACCTGATTGAAAGAGGGGAGTTCAACAAGGCTAAATTCTTTTTCGATAGGGCACTGGGCATTCAGGACGACAATATGGAGGCTTTGGTCTGTCAGGCATATTGTTTCGATAGCCTCGGCAAAAAGACTCATGCCCATGAATTGGTTGATGATATTGACAGGTTTGAAATAGATCCCAAATTTCTAAGATATTATGATGAGCTGATGGGCATCGATGCGGATGATGCCTGCTATGACCATATATCTCTAAAGGAAGTCACAGATTTGTGTGATGACGGATTTGGATACCTTAAGGATTATAAAATCAAGGATGCAAAGGCATGCTTCAACAAGGCATTGAAACTTGATGATAAGGATGTCAATCCTGTTGTCGGCAATGCATATTGTCTGTATCACTTGGGTTATTATGTCCTGGCATTCAAGGAATGCAAAAAGGCAATAAACATGGACATTGAATCAATCGATAGGGATTTCTACAGAAAGGTCAAGTCAAAGGCGAGTGAGGTGAAATGATGGATTTCAAGGATAAACTGGATAGGGCCGACGATTATTTGAAAAGGGGCGATTATTTTCTGGCAGAGGAAATCTATGATGAGATTTTAGCCCGCCAGGAAGATAATGCCGATGCGCTTTTTGGAAAGGGGAAATGCCTTTTTGCCAGATGCAGATATGCCGAAGCCCTTGAGTCATGTGACAGGGCACGCGAGATTGACCCTGACGCCGTTCCCAAAAGGTTTTACAGTCAGCTGCTTTTTGCTGTAAAGACCAACAGCAGGGACTACACTCGGGATGTCTCCCAGCATTCGGACTTCAGGGATTACAAATCCAAGATGTGTCCAAATTGCGGGCATAGCATTAATCCGTTTTTTGTAATTTGTCCATTCTGCGACTTTGATTTGAGGCAACTATCCCTGCATGATGTATGCGAGGATTGCGGAAGGATAATCTATGATGATGTTTGCCGTTATTGCGGAGATGTTCCGGTTCCTCATGAAAGCCTTCGAAGAGTTGCCGAGCTTTGTGATGAGGGCTTCAGGCATATCGGGAATTTCAAGATAAAGGAAGCCAAAATCTGCTTTGACAGGGCTTCAAAGATTGATTCAAATGACGCAAATCCTGTTGTAGGCATCGCATACTGCTTCTATTACCTGGGCTATTATGTGCTTGCCTTGAACAAATGCGATGAGGCCATGAAACTTGATTCCGATTCGGTCGATGAAGAATTTTACGGCAAAGTCAAATCTAAGGTTGATTCGCTTAAAGGCTAATGAAAGCAAATGCTTTACCTTATTTAAGTACCTTTAAGTAATTAAATATCATTATGAATAGCAGAACTTTTGAAGCGGAAATAAAAAGATGTGAGTATCTGCTCGCTCGAAAATCTTTTAGGAAAGCCGATGAAGTAATTACAGATGCTATTCATATTGATCAAAACTGTGCGTATGCATGGTATTTAAAAGCCAAAGTGTGCATTGGACTTTTAAACTACAAAAATGCCTTGAGGGCTTGTCAAAAGGCAATATCTATTGATCGCAAAATCGAATACATTAAGTTAAAAGAAAATCTTGAAAATTTCATAAACCTGCAGGTCGATGATTTGGCAATTGCGGACTATCCAAATGAGATTGACAACATGGTCGTTTTGACAAGCGGCAAAAACATCAATCTGCTGTCCGAAAGGATGCTGACAAAAACGGTTTATAAGTTCATTCTGGACAGCATCCGTGAAGATGCACTCAAAAATGTGTCTTGCGTCGATGACATTTTTGCAAAAGTCAAAGGATTGGCCCAGAATTACATCAATCTGGAATTTGTCCCCAATTCGATGCATGGCTCAAGAAGGGTTGCGGGAGCATATGGATTCAAAAGAGCGGTAATTGATTCAAATACCTCAAAAACTCTCCAGATTGCTTCCATGATTCATGAGCTTGCTCATCACTTGCTGTTTGAAATTTTCAAAAATGCGATAATGTATGTCTATCAGTCCCAAAACACCGACACAATCGAGGCTTTGGGATGGTACTCCCTTACAAATGATGTGTACTGGCTTTTGATGAACGAATACTGTGCGCATGCAGTAGAATGTCATTATATGAAACTGAGAAACTATGAATCGTTTAACAATATTTTAAATGGAAATGATGATTTGGACTTGGCTAAAGTCCAAAGGGCTGTTGAATTGGGTAATTGTCTGGCCGGTGATATAATCTATATCCTGGATGGATTTTTTACAGAAGAGATGGTTGAAGAGATAAGACTGCAGTTCTTATCCGACAGGGTTATCCTTTTAAAGAAGGACTGCGAATTTGAAAGTGAAGCGAAATTGGAAGATGAGGAAAAATTTAGCATGATCAATTCAATCTTAAGACAGAATCTTATAGAAATCAAGATTAATTTCTCTTATGGTGAGTTGAATCGATTTAAGAAAATATTTGCACATGTGAGAGGTTGATTATGTCAAAATTAATTGAATATGCACGGGAACTGGAAGAGCAGGGAAAGCTTGAAGATGCTCTGAATTATTTTGAAATGGCAATCGAGGAAAAGGGATGTCCGTTCGATATCAGAAAGGACATCGGACAGGTCCTCAACAAGATGGGAGATTATGAGGAGGCATTGAACTGCTTTGATCTTGTATTGTCAATGGATGAGAATCATGTCGAATCACTGTTCGGCCGTGCAATATCTCTGATTGGTCTCAACAGGTGGGTTGATGCCTATAACAGCCTTGTTGATGCATTGAACATCGACAACACCGACGCCAATTGCTGGTATTATGTTGCAATCATCCTGAAAGAATACGATAAGAAGGAAAGCGCCAGAAAATACTTCAAGTACTTTAAGGATTTGGACAATGAATCTTTTAGAAAAATACGCAGCAATTATGAATTCGGGCTGATTTTCAAACAGAGGGAAAACGAATTGCGCATGCGCAAAAAGAATTATAACATCAAGGGATTCAGAAAGGAGCTTGCCTTATACGGCTTGGATAAATATGAGATAGAATATATCCTAAGGACAATGCCCTATGAGGAATTGCTGCTTCATATGCATTATCTTAAGGATGAATTCAAGGATTACATTACAAAAGAAATCATCAAGGAGAGTTTGGGATTGAATGATGAGGACATCATCAGGATGTTCGAGCTCGAATCGGAAGAAAAAATCAAGCAAAGCGTTATCTCGATTTTGGGATATGACCCCTTCAAGGCATTGGAGGAGGACATAGACATTCCATTATATGAAAAGACTGGAATATTCAAGTTCATTGAAAATAATAAGAATGATAATTATAGCATGATTCACGGCTTGACATCCTTCAACCGCTTTGTCGATATAATGGATGCAAAAAACATCAAGAGATTTTCACAAAGGAATTTGAGCTATGCTCACAAAAGCAATGAATTCAGAATAAACGTTTCAAACAGCATAGATCTGGCGAACACAAACTTCACTCATGCCAAAAGGGCAATCGTCAACAAGGATTACCATGATGCATTCGTCTTTTTGGACATTGCCCTGAAGAACTGTCCTGCCGACTACTACAACATCTACAACATCAAATTCTATTATGCAACGCTCCTGTCCAGATTCAAGTCCCTGGACTATAGGATTTTGGCATACAGATATTATGAGGACATAGGCGACAGGGCAAGATATTTTAAAAACAGGGAGGTCTATCTGCTGAATAAGGCATGCGTGGCTTATGAGCTGAGCTTCCATTACCTGAGATTTGTGGATGATGCAATCTATTGCTTGAATAAATATTTGGAATACACTGGAGACAACGAAGACATTAGATATCTATTGAATAGCCTTTACAAGAGGAAAATGAAATAAGGAGCTGATTTAATGAGCGAAAACGAAAAAATTATCGGAATCGACTTGGGAACAAGCAACTCTGCAGCTTGCGTATTCATTGACGGAAAGCCTACAATCGTTCCAAGCGCAGAAGGGGCAACCGTCTATGGAAAGGCATTTCCAAGTTATGTTGCATTTACCGAAGATGGCGATTTGCTTGTAGGCGAGCCTGCAAAAAAACAGGCAATCACAAATCCCGAAAATACCATCAAGGCAATCAAAAGGAAAATGGGATCCGATTATACTGTTGAGATTCAGGGAAAGGAATACACCCCTCAGCAGATTTCAGCATATATCCTGCAGAAAATCAAAAAGGATACTGAAGAGTTTCTCGGCGAGGAAATCTCAAAGGCAGTAATCACCGTTCCGGCATACTTTGACGACAACCAGAGGACAGCCACAAAGGATGCGGGCAAGATTGCAGGCCTTGATGTGTTGAGGCTTTTGAATGAGCCTACTGCAGCAAGTCTGGCTTATGGCTTGAACAAGGACTCGGATGAGCACATCAATATCCTTGTGTTTGATATGGGTGGAGGAACATTGGATGTCACCATCATGGAGTTCGGTGACGGAATCTTTGAAGTCCAGTCAACCAGCGGAAACACACAGCTTGGCGGAAAGGACATGGACTTTGCCCTGAAGAAATACCTGGCCGATGAGTTCGAAAAGGATCATGGCGTAAACCTGCTGGATGATTCCCAGGCTGACATGAGACTGGAGGAAGCTGCCGAAAGGGCAAAAATCGAACTTTCCAACACAGTCGAAACAGAAATCAATCTGCCTTTCATTGCCATGGACGGCGACGGCCAGCCACTGAATCTCATAACCACAATCAACCGTTCCAAATTGGAATCGCTCGTTGAGGAAATCGTCAAAAGGTGTGGTGAAACAATCCAGAGGGCTTTGGATGATGCTGTGATGACATCCGAAGACATCGATAAGGTAATCCTTGTCGGAGGACCTACAAGAATGCCGATGGTGCAGGAATATGTTGAGCTGTACCTCGACAAAAAGGTCGAAAGGGGAATCGATCCGATGGAATGCGTAGCGCAGGGCGCTGCAATCCAGGCAGGTGTTATCGATGGTGTCATCGGAGATCTGATTCTGGTTGACGTTACTCCGCTTTCATTGGGCACAGAGGTTGCCGACGGTTCAACATCCGTAATCATTCCAAGAAACACTGCTATTCCAGTCAAAAGAAGCGAAAACTACTCAACAGTCCATGACAACCAGACTGGCGTTAACATCAGTGTCGTTCAGGGCGAGCGCAAGATGGCGGATGACAATGCCCAGTTAGGATCATTTCTCCTGAACGGAATCCCTCCAGCTCCAAGGGGCGTTCCTCAAATCGAAATCACCTATGAGATTGATGCAGACGGCATCCTGAATGTGACTGCAAAGGAACTTTCAACCGGCGTGAACCAGTCAATAATCATCAATTCAACGATGAAGATGTCCGATGAGGAAATCCAAAGTGCTATCGAGGATGCAAATGAGCATGCAGAAGCCGATGAGAGGAAATACAGGTTGGCCCAGCTTAGAAATGATGCTGACTCAGCAATCTATGCTGCTGAGAAGTTCATCTTCGATCCGGAATTCAGAGACCAGATTCCTCCATCAGACATCGACAGGATTGAAAGATTGATTGTTGAGCTCAAAGAGGCCGTAAGCATGGAGGATGTCGTTCAGATAACTGTCAAGACAAAAGAGCTGAATGAGGCAACAACTGAAATTGGAGCTAGTTTCTACTAGTTCCATAATCTTTTATTTTTTTGGGGTTTTCAAATTGTCCATCATTGAAATATTGCGATACATTTGGGAAAATCCAGATGAAGTGATTTTGATTTGGCCGTATTATATCGCATTTGTTTTTGCATTGTTTATCTTCATAATCTCACTTTTTCGCTGACATTACCATCAGCGATTTGTCTTTTTCAGTTTGAATTGCCATGTGGTGTTGCTAATTTGTTTGCCCTTAATGTTAATGTGAATTTTTGACGATTAAAATAATCGATTTACATTCAATTATCAGAATAATTGCATCTGTTTTCAATTAAACTTATTTGTTTTAGAATTCAATATTTCAGTAGGTATAACATGAAAATTTCCAAATTGATTGAACTGTCAAATCAAAAGAGAGTAGCTGAGGAGTATGCTAAAAGTTCCGAGTGGAACGATGATGTCAGGATTTACGCAATAGAGAGAATTTTTGAAAAGCCGATTCTCTTTGACATCATTGAAACCTCATCGGAGGATTTCATCAGGGAGGCCTGCCTCAAGAAGATGTATGATTTTGACTACTTCTTCAGGATGGCTTCAAGTGATGCGAACTGGCGGGACAGGCTGATTGTCATTTCAACATTGGCAGGCATCCTTTCATTAAGGGGTGACAGCACTCTAATGGATTGCCGTGATGAGATTTTGGACAATGAGACTTACAGAGAGTATCCTGCACGGAATGATTTAAAAAGCATTGCGCTGAATGACGGGGACTGGAAAAACCGTCTGGTTGCAACTCTGATAATCGATGATGACTCAATTTTAGAGGATATTGTGCGAAATGACGAATCAAAATATGTGAGGATTGCTGCATTGTTCAAGATAGACAATGAAGACAAGCTGCTTGAGATAATCGACAATGATTCGGATGACGATGTCATCGACATGGCATGCAAAAGGCTTGATGATGAATCCAGACTAATGGAATCATATTTCCGCTACCGGAAAAATGCTGTAATCAGAAATATCCATGACCAGTTATTCCTGATTGATCGCATATACGGCAGCACCGATTGGGACTATTGCCTTGAGATTTCAAACAACATCTATGACTCGCAGGTGTTATATGATATAATGGTTGGAGAGGAATTCCAGTCAAAATACCAGCCTATGAGGCGTTTCATATCTTTTCCTGATGATTATGTCTATTTCGGTGACGTAATGAGTAATGCATTCTCTCTGATGAACGATGATGAGCTTCAAAGGAAAATTGCACTCGCCAATCCTGGTTATATGAGCTATGCAATTGAGGAGATTGGAGACCCGGAAATCTATCGCGAACTTCTAAACACTTTGGACTACACTTTCTTGCCGTACACTTTGCGTGATAAACTGGTTGATGATGACACTCTCGCTAACATGGCCCTAAACCACCCTTCGGAAAATGTCAGAAATTGGGCGGTTACAAGGATTTTCGACAAGCCCTTATTAAGGCAGATAATCGACAGGGAATCAGACGAAAAGGTTAAGGAGAGGGCTTTATGGAATCTGAATCTGGATGATAGTGAATTCAGATTGGACACGAAGTACAGATTTGTCTGCGGAGAAGTTGTAAAGAAAATCAGGGATGAGGAAAAGCTTGTCAAGATAATCTGCTATTTTTATGATGAATACATTTCACAGATTGCATTAAATAACATTACCGACGATGAGCTGCTGGCGGATTTCGTATGCGAAAGGCCGTTGGGGATTTCCAAATTGGCGATAAACAAGATTTCTGATGAAAGGCTTTTGGCAAAAATTGCCATAAATGCCTCTGAGGAATTCGATGCGGCTTATGCGGTTACAAAGATGACTGACGATGCCCTATTGCTCGATGTCTTGAACAACTCCCCATATCCCAGATGCTATCCCGCATGCGTTTCAAGAATAGGTGATGATGAGATAATATATGATATTGCATATAATTTCGAAGATGACTATTTAAGGAAAGTTGCAGTATCCAGGATCGTTTCTCAGGATATCCTGAAGGATTTTGCTTTAAACGATTCAAATTTTCATGTTAGACAACAGGCAGTCAAAAATATCACTGACGAGGCCTTTTTAAGCCAGATAATTGAAAATGATGATAACCATAGTGTTCGCTGGGCTGCAGAAAAGGCAATCGAAGAATTGAAAAGTGATGGAAATGTCAAGGAACTTTAAGTATCTCGATGATCTGATTCACTCTGGAAAAAGGAAGATACGTCTGGACTGTGATATCATTCTGGAGGATGCAGAAAGGCCAGACTACCTTCATGGAATAAAGATTGACGTGGACAACCTTTTGATTGACGGCGCTGAGCATTCCATCGACGCAAGGCAATTTTCAAGAATCTTTTCAATCACGGGCAAAAACGTCACGATAGCAAATCTCCATTTCACAAACGGCTATTCATTCTCAAGGTCAAAGGACGAGGAAACAGACGGTGTGTACAGAAATCCGATTCTTCCGACAGGATATGGTGGAGCGATATACAACAGGGGAGAGGTCACGCTGGTCAATTGCCATTTCAAAAGGAACTATTCCATCTCCTATGGCGGTGCAATAGTGAACACTAGTGAATATCCTCTGAAACTTGTCCATTGCTTTTTTGAGGATAATAGCGGATACAATGGCGGAGCCATATTCAACAGGGGCGAGCTTGAGATATCACGCTGCGAGTTTCACCGCAATGGCGGGCCGGTGTTCGTGCCGTCTTATCGAAAGCTTCTTGCGTTGGATGACAAGTTCACCAAATACGGCGGGGCGATACTCAACGAAAAGCGACTCGAGATTTCAAATTCAAGATTTTATGAAAACTATGCACGCGACGGAGGCGCTATAAACAATTTCCACGGCGAAATCAGGGCAGGCAATGTTGTGTTTTACAGGAACGCCTCAAAGCTATCGGGAGCGATTAACAATTGGGAAGGCAGAATTGAACTTAAGAATGCCAACTTCAGGGAGAATGTCTCGAAAATCAGGTTTAATCCGAATTACTTGAATTATGCATACTCCGTAACCATGATTGATAAGGTGGATATAGGACATGATTATGTTGTCGGAGCACTGTACAATAAAGGATATCTTAAGCTTTTAAACTGCAGATTCGAGGAAAATCAGGGAAATGTGAACTCTGTTTATAACAATAGTGGATATGAATGCTTCATTGAAAACTCACTATTTGATGGAAAATTCGATGATGAGGTGATGAACGTAGAAAATATTGTGAATTCAAAATTCATCGATGAAGGAGAAGACAATGTCTGAAAATGTATGTTTAAGGGATTTTGAAAGGTTTAACACCACCACAGAAAGCATCTATGACCTTGAAGGCCATAAGGTTCTAATCATTCTGAGGGACGCAACGAACCTGACTGACTGGGAGGATGTCGAGGATGAGGATGAGGTATTGTATGTAAGCGAAGATCTGTCTGATTTCACGGATTTGAGCCGAAAATACCGAAATTTCTATAATCTCAGGGCAGTTGTGGCCTTTGGAGTTACAGACAAGGTGAAAAGCACGAGGTCAATGTTTGCCGGCTGCCCGAATCTGAGGCATGTCTCCACCATGAACTCCTGGGATTTGAGCAATGTGGAGAGGATGGATCGCATGTTCAATTTCTGCACGTCATTGTCTGACTTGTCCGCTTTAAGTGATTGGGATGTTTCCAATGTGAAGAATATGGACAGCATGTTTTCCGGATGCGATTCATTGTGTGACCTGTCCGCTTTAAGTGATTGGGATGTGGGAAATGTGGTGAATATGGAGCACATGTTCTCCATGTGTCTGGAATTGTCGGATGTTACGCCACTGAAGTCATGGGATGTCGGCAATGTGAGATGGGCCGAGTGCATGTTTGCTGATTGCTGGAAGCTGGCTGACATTTCCTCCTTAAGGGATTGGAATTTCTCCAGCATCACTCCCCATGGATATTTGGGCATGTTTGACGGATGCATTGTGGATGTATCGATTTTCAATGATTTGGATAGGGAAATGCTTCTTGACAGGGACCTGCTTTTTGGAGGATGGCGTTGATGAAAGCAATTTATTTATTCAATTTATATACTAATTGAATCAAACTATTATTAACGAAAACTTTAGGAGGTGTTAATCATGGGGCTCGAAGATGCGGAATCAGATTTCAATTGTATGAAAGTCGGTTCTAGCGAAGGCTTTGTGATTGACACACTAGCTTTTTTTTAGATAAAACAATATTATAGTTAATTTTTTTATTTTTTTGCGGCTTTCATACGTTAATTAGATTTAAAGAGGTGCACTATGGCAAGACAAGACAAAATGATTAAAAAGATAAAGGAATTAATGTATGAACCTCAAAAGATTAGAAACATTGGCATATGCGCTCATATCGATCATGGGAAAACAACATTGTCCGATAACTTATTGGCCGGTGCGGGCTTAATCTCCAAGGATTTGGCAGGAGAACAGCTGGCTATGGATAACGATAAGCTGGAAAAGTTCAAAGGAATCACTATTGATGCCGCCAATGCTTCCATGGTTCAAAAGTATGACGGCGAGGAATATCTCATTAACCTAATCGACACTCCTGGTCACGTTGACTTCGGAGGAGACGTCACCCGTGCGATGAGAGCTGTTGACGGGGCGGTTGTTGTAGTATGTGCCGTTGATGGAATCAAGCCACAGACCGAAACTGTCCTAAGGCAGGCATTGAAGGAAAGCGTAAAGCCTGTGCTTTTCATAAACAAGGTCGACAGGCTAATCAACGAGCTGAGATATGATGAAGACCAGCTCAAGGAAAGGTTCCTCAAAATCTTCATGGACATAAATAAAATGATCAAGGATATCGCTCCTGAGAAAAACTGGCAGGTCGACTTTACCGATGGCAGTGTGGCATTCGGTTCGGCCGTCCAGAACTGGGCGATAAACGTTCCGACAATCGAAAAAACAGGCATCAATTTCGGAGATATTGTTGAGTATTGCAGAAATGGCCGTGATAAAGAACTGGCGGAGATTTTGCCTTTATATGATATTCTGCTCAATATGGTAGTTGAACACCTACCTTCTCCTGATGTTGCACAGGCCTACAGGGTTTTGAAAATCTGGAAAGGTGATGTGGAATCAGATGAAGGCCAAACAATGCTTAACGCTTCTGCTGAAGGTCCTCTTGCGGCTATGATTACAAATGTTGCTCAAAATGAGTTTGCAGGATTTCTTTCAACCTGCAGGGTTTACGGAGGAACATTGAAACAGGGAGATGAAGTTTACCTTGTCGGATCTAAAAAGAAAGCACGCATACAAAGGGTCGGAATATTCAATGGCCCCAAGACAATTGGCACTGAAAGGGTTCCGGCAGGAAATATTGCATTCATCACAGGCATCAAGGATGCAACTGCAGGCGAAACATTATGTTCTCCGGAAAATAGGATTGCTGAATTCGAACCGATTGACCATATTTCAGAGCCGGTTGTGACAATGGCTATCGAGCCTAAAAACATCAAGGATTTGCCTAAGTTGATTGAAGTCCTGAGGGATGTTGCAAAGCAGGACCCTACCGTCAAGGTCAACATCAACCAGAAGACTGGTGAGCAGTTGATTTCAGGTATGGGTGAGCTTCACTTGGATATTGTAACGACCAGGATTAAAAACGACAATAATGTTGATATAACTACATCAGAACCTATTGTTGTTTACAGGGAAAGCATCTTGGGTGCTGCAGGTCCTGTTGAAGGCAAGTCCCCAAACAAGCACAACAGGTTCTACCTTGAGGTAGAGCCTTTGGATGAGGGCATTGCAGATGCATTGAACAATAATGATCTTAGGGAAGGCAGGGTCAAATCCAAGGAAATGGCTAAGGAGTTCATTGAATTCGGCATGGACAAGGAAGAGGCAAGACGTGTCTGGGAAATCCGCAACAAGTCAATGTTTTTGAACATGACACGTGGTATCCAGCACCTTGATGAGGTAAAGGAGCTGCTGCTTGAAGGATTCGAAAATGCACTTGAAGAAGGTCCGTTGGCTTCAGAGGAAGTCACAGGATTGAAATTCATGCTGGTTGACGCCAAGCTTCACGAGGATGCGGTCCACAGAGGGCCTGCTCAAGTATTGCCTGCCATCAGAAATGCAATCTATGGTGCAATAATGCTTGCGGATCCTTGCCTGGTAGAGCCTATCCAGAAGGTTTTCATTTCCGCTCCGAGTGAATACATCGGTGCCTGCAGCCGCGAAATCCAAAACAGGCGCGGAATCATGACCGGTCAGGAAAACTTCGGCGAGGTCAGCGAAATGGAATTTGAGGTTCCTGTAGCCGAAATGTTCGGTTTTGCAGGAGACATCAGATCTGCAACTGGAGGTAAAGGACTCTTCTCAACAGAAATGAAAGGGTTCAATACATTGCCTCGTCACTTGCAGGATGATACTGTAAGAAAAATCCGCCAAAGGAAAGGTCTCTCTTCAGAGCCTTTCAGTGCGGAACACTACTTGGGATGAAAGCGCCTGTCGCTTTCATCCTACAAAACTTTTTTTAGAATGATTTACTTAAATATAATTAATTGATTTCAGATGGGGATAATATGGGCAATAATTTTGAATATTTGGATGAGTTGATTCGCTCTGGATTGAATGAGATAATTCTTGACTGCGACATTGTCCTCGGTGAGGATGAGGAATCAAAATATTTGCAGGGCATTGAAATTGATGCTGATGATTTGATTGTTGACGGAAACGGCCATTCAATTGACGCCCGTGAGAAAACTCGGATATTTAAATGCAGCGGCAGGAATATCCAAATCAAAAACATCACATTGAAAAACGGATCTTCACGAGAAGATGGGGGTGCAATTCACAATACTGCTGATCTGGTCATAATTAACTCCAAATTCATAGAAAATAAAACGAAAGATGCCGGAGGCGCCATATATAACTGCAAAGGCAATTTGACCATAAAAAAATCCGTATTCAACGATAACATTTCATCTTATTATAATCCAAATTCCGATGGTGAAGGTGGAGCCATAAGCAACGATAAGGGCATTTTAGCTGTCAAGGAATCATCTTTCAGCGATAATGCTTCTGCAAAGGGGGCTTCCATAATGAATAGAGGACAATCAACAGTTGTGGACTCCACTTTCGCTAAAAATGAGGCAAATCATGATGGTGGAGCATTATTCAATTATTATGGGAGTGTTTTAATCATTGTCAACTCCACATTCACCAGCAATAAAGCAAATTGGGATGGGGGAGCAATATTCAATGATAACAATGCCATCTTGAGCGTTGCTGATTCCACATTCAATCTAAACACTTCCTATAATCATGGCGGAGCAATATTCAATGGGAAAGGCACCTTGAATATTGAAGAGTCCACACTTCTGGGCAATGCGGCCTGGTATGGTGGAGCGCTGAATAATTGTGGTGGAAAAGCAATCTTGAACAAATCTGCTTTCACAAAAAATTCGGCACGAAAGGAGAATGGCGGAGCAATATATAATGATTGTGAGGGCTGTCTGAATATTGATGAATCCTCATTTGAAGAGAATAATGCTATCAAGAATGGCGGAGCAATGTTTGTTATGGATGGTGATTTGACCATTATTAATTCAATATTGAACGATAATGTGGCAAATTGGAATGGGGGAGCAATATATAACATTCGAAGCAGTTTAAAAATTCATGAATCCACAGTGTCAAAAAACATTGCACAGGAAGGGGGAGGTGGTGCAATATATAATAGGGATGCAGAATTTACAATAAAATCCTCCAATTTCGCAGATAACCTCGCAAAATTCAATGTAAAGCCAACAGACTGGAATGGTGTCGTAATACATATTAGCGAAGAGTTTAATAAGAGGGAATGGTTTCATGACCCAATCCAATTTGATTAAATGATTTTCTTTAGCCGACTTAAATACTTTTTTTGATAAAAATCTCTTTGTAAACAGATTAAAGGAGGTTGCCGAGTGACTTTAAGCGTTAAAGATGTAAGAAAAATTACAGATTTTAATAGCCTTGCTAAAATCTGCCTTGCAAATCCCGACAAGTATGTAAGGCGTGCGGCAGTAAGGCGAATCGATGATGAAAACATTCTGAGTGAAGTTGCAACCTGCGATGCCAGTGCGCTTGTCAGAAAGGTGGCGGTCAACAGAATCAACAATCAAAAGACCTTAAATGAAATTCTTCTAAATGATTCGTCACATTCAGTCAGGAAGGCCGCATTGAACAGGATTGATGATGGTGATGTTCTCATCCACATTGCAAGGCATGACCCGAATCATCACGTTAAAAAGCTTGCATGGGATAGGATCAAAATGATTGATTCAAGCTTGATTCTAACCGAAAGGGATGTTGAAAGGATATTCGATGAGGAAAAGCTCATTGAGATTGCAAGATATTCATTAACTTGGCAGGCTCGCGTAAAGGCGGTTCAAAAGATTGCAGGTGAAAACGTTTTGGCCGAGATTGCAAAGGATGACGAAAGCTACTGCGTCCGCAGCGAGGCGGTAAAGAAAATCACAGATGAGGACGTCCTAATTGGCATAATCGAAAGAGAAACATATAAGGAAGTCTTGAAGGAGGCAATCAGAAATCCAAATCTGAAAAATGAAGACGTTTTGGAAGGTTATGCTAAAAATCATGCTAACTGGAACGTGAGGCTTGCCGCTGTCGGAAATGCGAACATCTCTCAGGATGTTGTCTATGAGGTTGCAAAAACAGACGGGACATGGTATGTCAGAAACGAGGCGGTCTCATACATCAGAGATGAATCAAGGCTTAAGGAAATCGCAAGGACAGACCTTCACTCCTGGATTCGCGTAAATGCAATTAAACGCATTGAAGACAGGGCATTTGTTTTAAGTGTCATTGATAGCGATGAAAACAGATTTGTACGTGAATCCGCAAAAGTGAGGCTTAAAAAGCTGTTGGGATGATAGCATGTTGGCAGAATTGATATCAGGAATTGTTAAAGTTATTTTTTGCCTGTTCGTATTGGTCTGTGTCATTGTCTGGCTGATTGGTCTTTTTTCCAGAATCAAGGTGAAACTAACAGACAGGTTCGGCCACGAACTCAAAAACACTGATGAAAACATTAGAAAGGCCTATGTAATGAAATTGGATGACGAGGAGCTTCTTAAGGAAATAGCCTTAAATGACTATGATGATGAGGTTGCATTTCAGGCGGTTGAAAGAATCGGCTCCAAATCTGTCTTAGAAGACATTGCCAAAAGCGACAGGTTCGTCGCTTCAAGGGCCGCTAAAAGGAGAATCGATGAATTATAATGAATCTATAATTTCAAAGATTTCCTCCTTGCTTTTCTCTTTTTCCTTAACCTTCTGGTTATATTCCTCTTCCAGGTATCCGTTGACGTATGGATCGTAGTCGGTTAATTTGGTGATATGTATCTTGTCAATTGCTCTAATTATCTTGTCGTAATAGGTTATTGCCTGATTTTTGGCACCCAATGAGGCGTACATGTCCGCCAGATATCTGTTGTCTAGTTTTGTATAGTTGTCAGAATACATATTCAGATTGAAGTAATAGTCCGCCTGGCTAAATTCCTTGGATTTAATGAGGCATAATACTGCCAGCTGATAGTTCCTTAAAAAATGAGTGTAATGCTTTGATTTTAATTTGGACCTGTTTTTCCTGTATGATTCGCATATCACATTATCGATGGCTATCTTGAAATACTTTGATGCTTCGCCATACCTTTCAAGCTCATACAGGCATTCGCCGATTTGCCAAAAAATGTAATGGAATCGGTCCATGTCGATGTCTTTTTTAGATATGAAATTCAAGATCTCTGTGTATTTTTCTAGATTTTTCCATTTGCCCATTTCACATCTCTTTTGGAGATAAAACTCTCTTGTTGCTTTGTTGATTCTATATTTTTCAATGTTAAATCCGTATTTTCTCAAAATCAATGACTTGAATCGTATTCCCTTTTCGTATTCCATAGTATTACTCTAAAATTTGATGAATATAAGTAATGTAAAGGATTTCCTTTATAAAATTTATATATAATTGGAAATAGATTGTTAAATGTAAACTATTTACTAAAAAATATAGGTGGTGATAAAATCAATTTCGAAAAGCAAAGAGATAGTTTATATGAACATTTTGAAAAGAACATGGCAACCAGAAAGCTGTTCAGGGTTGACTGTAACAGGGAGGATCTTTGGAGTTTATACTTGAATTCCCTTCCAAAGGACGTCAATCCGATTTTCCGTGAAGAAGAACTGCACAACTGTCATTCTTGCCATAGTTTTATCAGAAAAGTAGGTAATGTTGTAGCTATAGATGAAGATAACTATGAGCTGATTACACTGTTTGGATGTGAAACCCATCCTGATTATACCGATACGTTCAAAAAGATGGATGAATTCGTAAAGCAGGGTCGCATCGAAAACATCTTCAAGTTCACTGACAACAGAATCGGCAACAAGCTGGACCATGAGATGCTGGAAGACGGGCAGGTGCTCACTCATAATCACTTTTACATTGACATTCCTAGTGTTCATAGGGGTGGTTCAAATGATGTTTCCAACGCAAAGACGGACAGGAACGTTCTGGAGTCCTCCACAAATAAGATTTCAATCAATGCTGTTGAGACTGCCCTGGAACTGATCGAATCCAACAGCCTATACAGAGGAAACGAATGGAAGGACGAACTGGAAATCTTCAAGGAATATCTTGAGGAATATGAAAACTCAGAAATTCCTGATGAAGACATGTTCTTCTGGATTAAAAGCATCGAGCTAGGTTCCGTAATCTCCAGAATCAAGAACCAGAGCATCGGCACTTTCCTTTTGAATGTCACTGAGGGTATGCCTTTGGACGAAGCTGTTGGCAAGTATGAAGAAATTGTGGCACCTACTAACTACAAGAGGCCTAAGCCAGTATTCACCGAAAAGATGGTTGAAAGGGCAAGGAAAAAGATTGAGGAATTAGGTTTTGCTGACAGCATCGAACGCAGATTTGCAGTGATGGAGGATTTGAGCGTAAACGATATCCTGTTTGCAAACAGGGATGTGACGCCTAAGCTCCAGGACAGCGAAAACCTATTCGATAAGCTTAAGGACTTTGCAGCAAAAAGGCCGCGCAACTATGACAAGGTTCAGGAAATCCCGCTGGAGGATTTCATTGAAAACGTATTGCCTACAGCCCAGGAAGTGGAGCTGTACCTTGACTACAAGTTGAACAACAACTTCATGTCCTTGATCGCTCCGGTCAACAAGGACGCTCCGGGTATGTTCAAATGGGACAACCTGTTCTCCTGGACATACAAGAACAACATCGCAGACAGCCTGATGAAGGAAAGGGTCAAATCCATGGGAGGAGATGTTGATGTTGACTTGAGGTTCTCCATCCAGTGGAACGATACCGGAGAATGGGACAAGAACGACCTGGATGCACACTGTACAGAACCGCATGGAAACGAGATCTACTATTCCAACATGAAGAGCAAAAAGACCGGTGGATGGCTTGATGTGGACATCATCGACCCTAAAAAGGACAAGCCTGCTGTCGAAAACATCCAGTTCAAGGACAAGCACAAGATGATTCCGGGCGAATACCTGTTCCGTGTACACCAATACACTTACCGTGGAGGCGACTGGGGATTCAAGGCCGAAATTGAATTCGACGGAATGATCAGCGAGTATGTCTATCCGTTCAAGATCAACCATAAGGCATATGTTGACGTTGCAAAGGTTATCCTTGATGAGGACTACAACTTCACACTGAAAAACATCCTTGAAAGCAACGCATCCAACATCACTGAATGGGGTGTGGCATACAGCACTTTCGTTCCGGTGTCCCTGATCTGCTACAGCCCGAACTACTGGGGCGACAACCAGGTCGGAAACAAGCACATCTTCTTCATCCTGAAGGACTGTGTCAATGAGGACAGGGCTCGTCCATGGTTCAACGAGTTCCTTATCAACGAGCTGAATGAGCACAAAAGGGTCATGGAAGGATTGGGAAGCGTTGCACGTGTTGAAGAGTCCGAAAATCAGTTGAGCGGTATCGGATTTTCATTCACACAAAGGAACAAGGTAACCCTAAAGGTGAAAAGCGACAATATTGAAAGAATAATCAATGTCATTATTTAGGTGATATAAGATGAACAAAATCAGGAGGTATTCAATGACAGACATGTGGATTGAATGTTTAAAAAACAAATACAGGTTCGAATTCAAGGGCCTCATCAGCGCCGAAGACCTCTTCGACCTGAAACTTGAAGACCTTGATACAATCTATAAAGGACTAAAGAAAGATGAGGCTGACCTTCAAGGGGATTCCCTTCTGGAAACAAAGGACAATCCAAAACAGCTTGAAGTCGAAGCCAAAATCAACATTGTTAAAGAAATCTTTAACATGAAACAAGCTGAAATCGAAGCCAACAAAAGAGCATTGGCCAACAAGGCTCAAAAAGCTAAAATTTTGGCTATCATCGAAAACAAACAGGATCAAGAATTATCCGAGAAATCCATTGAAGAGCTTAAGGAAATCTACGATAATCTTGAATAGACAAGATAATTTTTCCATAAATTATCTTTCTTTTTTTTATTTTTATTTTTTTCAAGTGGTATCATGAAAGCACAAATATTGAATCAATTGAAGGCAATTGAAGCTGAAAACGATGTGACTGTCTTATATGCCTGTGAGTCCGGCTCAAGGGCATGGGGATTTGACAATAGCGAAAGCGACTATGATGTCCGTTTCATCTACAAGAGAAATGATGTGAGGGATTATCTGTCACTGTCTGAAAGAAGCGAAGTAATTGAGATGATGGACGATGATTTGGACATTGTCGGATGGGACATCAAGAAGGCGCTTTACCTTCACTACAGAAGCAACCCCAATCTCAGGGAGTGGACAATAAGCCCAATCGTATATGTTGACTGGAAAATGGATATCTTTGAGGGGCTACCCGATTTTGACAGTGCAACGCTTAAATACCACTATCTCAACATTGTAAAGAACAACTGGAGAAAGCTTTCTGAAGAAAACCTCGAGATAACGAGAAGAATTATTAAAATGTACATGTACAACTGCAGGTGCATACTGGCCTGGAAAGTGCT
>CACWUH010000027.1 GCA_902764015.1 uncultured Methanobrevibacter sp.
ATCCACAGATTTTCCTAATGCGTCAAGTGGTCTTTGAACATTTTGTCCGCTCATTATATCACCTTATATTATTACAAATTTTAGTTTTTTAATATGAATGGAGTGAGTAACACTCCTTATTAGACATAATATAATCAAGTTAAGATAAGACAAAACCTAATTAAAACTAATACTATTAATTATAACTGACCTACTATATAAAGGTTACCTTATTTTAGGCAAAAATTAGGAAAAAACTATCCTTGGTATTAATATTAAACCACATTACTTTTCAAATGCTCTCACACTTCATTTAAGTCCAATCCCATACAAAAATATTTCCACCAAACCGTCACCGTGATGCCTATGAGATTTGATCGTGATAAATATATCGATTTAATAATGTACATAATATCCCAATGCCACCAGAAACCCAATTTCGGAAAGACAGTACTCTGCAGCATCCTGTATTTCATTGACTTCAATTATTATGAGGTTTACGGAGAACTACTGACAAATGAAACATACATCAAATCGAAAAGGGGAATAAGGCCGCTGCATTTCCGGGAAATCAGCGAGGAGCTGATATCAAGGAATTACCTGTTTTTCAGAAAGGAGCCCTACTACAACAGGACAATCTACAGATACTATCTGATAATCATCCCCAATTTAAGATTCAGCGAAAAGGAGCTTGAGATAATCAACTATTCGATTAGCAGATTAAGCGATGAGAATGCAACCACAATAACAAAATATGCAAAAAATGACCCTCCAATCAGCATTGCAGATTTCGGCGATGAAATAGATTTCAGATATGTCTTTTCAAGAGATAATGAATACTCATTAACTAACAAATAAGTTTATTAAATCTGAATACAAAATATTATTCAATAAAATAATATTGGGATATCATGGTAATTAAAGTTAAAAAAAGAAATTTCTTGAAAAAAAAGAAAATCAAAGAAATAAAAGCCGAATTAGGAGAATATGGAGATTTGCTTCAAGGAAAAAAGAATGTTGAAATACTTGAAGCGGAACCTAATTCATTCATTCTAGTGGATGGCGAACCTTACATCATCATTATTGACGATAAACCATTCCCAACACTTAAGGCAGCACTTGCCAATCAGATTAACGCCAAAACCGTTACCGTGGATATGGGAGCCATCAGATTTGTAAGCAATGGCGCAGATATCATGAGTCCAGGAATTGTCGATGCATCACAAGGCGTCGAGCCGGGAGATATTGTCCTTATTATCGATGAAACCCATGGAAAGCCGCTGGCCATAGGCATAAGCCTAATCAGCGGTGAGGAAATGGTTGCAAATGATTCCGGAAAGGCCGTTGAAACCAAGCATTATGTCGGCGATGACATCTGGAACTTTGAAATATAGGTGATTAGATGGCAGAGCTGAGATACAGAGCAGGAAACATCAGAGACCCTGGAGTTCACAAGATTGGAATAATTGCGCTGGGATCACATCTGGAAAACCATGGCCCTGCATTGCCGATTGACACCGACGCCAAAATCGGAGCCCACATCGCATTCCAGGCATCACTCCTGACCGGAGCCAAATTCCTGGGAATAATATTTCCCGCCTACGAACTGGATACAATCGACCATGGAGTTCATGTTTCCCTTGAAGAGCTAAAGGAGAATGTCATCAACACATTGAACCAGGCAAAAGAATTCTTAAACATCGAAAAGGTGGTCATAGTCAATGCCCACGGAGGTAATATCCCTCTGATGGCGGAGCTGTGGGACATTGAAGACAAGACAGATTTATCAATCACCTTCAACAACAAGGTAATCTCATCGGAAGGCCCTCATGGAGGCAGCGGCGAGCTGTCAATGGCCAAGGTTTTGGGCATCGTCAATGAGAGCGAACTTGAAAACCAGGCAAATGTCAATGAATATGAGGAAGTGGGCCTATACGGATTCAGGCAGGCACGCAGAGATGACCCGAACATCGAGGAAGGTGCAATAGACGTTGAAGAAAACGGCGTTTACATCGATGAGGAATACGGACATAGGCTATTCAACCTGGCAATCAATGCAGTGATATTTGACGTTGAAAAGCTTTTGGATTTCTAAAAAAAGAAAAAAAGTAATTATCCAGTAGTAGTCTCAACATTTGAACTACCACTACTGCTTGATGATGAAGAACTGTCTGTAGTGGTTTCAACGTTTGAACTATCACTGGAAGAATCAGATGGGTTGGAATTAGAATTTGAACTAGAATCTTGATCACTTTGCTGTGAATTCTGATTATTCGATGAGTCGTCAGTGGTTGTTTCAACTTTAGAATCATCATGGGAATAGTCATCTTCGGAATAATAATTGTAATCGTTATAATTATAACTATTATCTGAATTATCATCAGTGAGGGCGGAAAGATTATCCAATACTCCTCCAGACTCAGTTCCATTAGGCAAAATTGAAATTGGGCCAGTCATGGATGCAAAAACGCTTGCAAAACAAAATGCAAGAACAGCAACTATAAAGATTACCAAAACTGTAGCAGATCTACTTGACACAATTATCACCTTATTAAATTGATTAAGTTTAATATGTTTAATTATATATATAAATATATTGATATTATGAAAACCATTAAAAAACCGGTGCAGAGCGAAATAAACATTAAAAAATCCCAATTCATATGCGCCATCTACCCAACCAAAAACAAGAGGGAATCGAAAGAAATCATTCAAAAACTGAATCAGAAGTACAGTGATGCAACCCACAATTGCACCGCATATATCGTTGGCGACGGAGAGGGCTTTGACGATGACGGGGAACCCGGCGGAACCGCAGGAAAACCTATGATCAATGTATTGAGGAAAAATGAGCTTCATAATGTGACCGCTGTCGTCACAAGATACTTCGGCGGAATCAAGCTTGGTGCCGGAGGGCTTGTCCGGGCATATTCCAAGTCAGTCATGGAAGCGGTCGGCCAGGCAGAAATCGTAGAGATTGAGGAATATGACGTTTATGAACTCATTTTTGAATATTCAGACATAAAGATAGCTGACACGGAAATCAGGAACAATTCCCTGGAGACGATTGAAAAAGAGTATTGCGATAAAGTGCATTATCATGTCGTTTCAAAGGACAATCGAGATATAGAAAAAATATTTGGAAAATACTCTAATAAAATAAGCGTTGAATTTAAAAATAAACAGTTTTTAGAAAAAATTTAAAAATGAAGAACTTACTGTTCTTCAAAATTTGCTGCAGGCACACCGCATACTGGGCATACGTAATCTTCAGGCAATTCGTCTTCTTCTAAAACGAAGCCACAGACTTTGCAAACATAAGCCATGTTTAACAATCCTAATCGATTTTTTCAAACATGTCAGCAGTTGCGCCACACATTGGACATTTAAAGTCATCTGGAAGTTCATCATATTCTTCGGTTACAAAACCGCATAATTTGCATTTAAATTTTGCCATGATTAACAATCTCCTTAAATTGGTTAATAATATTATTATGTAATTTGGTAATATATAAAATTAATCTATTTTTTCGAACATTGACTTCGCCATTCTGCATTTTGGGCATTTGAATGAAGTCGGCAAATCTTCAAATTTAGTGCCGGAAGGGATATTCAAGCCTTCCTCAATGTCATCTTCATCAAAAACATATCCACAAATCTTACATTTGTATTTTGCCATAATAAATCTCCTTTAAATTAAAATCTGTTAGGAACCTTCAAGTGATCAGGAAGCGGCTTGATACGTGCAGGCGTTCCGATGGCCAGATAGAATGGCGGAACGGAATGTATCACAATAGCTCCTGCAGCCACAATGGAACCTTCACCAACTTCAACATTGGATAAGAAGGTAGTGTTTCCTCCAATGGAAGCTCCACGCCTAACCTTAGGCCCCTGAAGTTCATAATTGATTCTTACAGGATACTTGTCATTGGTGAAACATGCACAAGGTCCGATGAACACATTGTCCTCAATTACCGAATTGGTCGGAATATACACATTGGACTGGATGCTGACATCGTTTCCAATAATCACGTCCCCCTCAATGACAGTGTTGGTTCCGATGAGCACATCATCGCCTATGTTGGTGTTTTCACGGATAACGACATTGTGTCCTGTTCTAAAATTGTCTCCAATTACCACATCATTGTAGATGATTGAGTTTGACCTGATTGTGTAGTTCTTGCCGATTACAGGAGGTCTTGAGTTTGGAGAATATTCAACGCCAAATTGAATGTTCTGGTCTGCAGGGAAGGTTAATTCAGGTTTGGAATAATCTGGTTGGATAGATTCTCTTTCAATTTGGGGCTGTTCATGAAGCACATTAATCGGTTCGTATGCTTCAGGTTCAACATAATTCTCATCCCTATAGACTGACCTTTTTACCTGTTTTGGTCTAGGGAACTGACTATAAACAATATCATCAATTGTTCTGGAATCAGCACTGCGCTGCTCATAATGCTGTTCTCCCCCCTGTCGAACATGTCGTTCTTTTCGATTTCTTGGTGGTGTATCCTCAAGAGTTTGTGAAAATCTAACCATATTATCAAACCTTCATTGAATTAAATTTAATTTGTTAGTGAGTTTATTTATGTAGTTCATTAGTATATATATTAAGCGGTTCAATTTGAATAATCTAGAAAAATTTTTTTGAATCATCCGCAAAAAATATAAAAAAATAGAATGCAAATTTCCAAAAAGGAAACCTGCAACATCAGATTAGTATTAGGACCGCAAACACGAATATCAAAATCAATATAAAGATGAAGACATTGTTTGAATCCTGCGCTTCAACGACCATGTTATTGCCAACTGCAGTATGGTTGCCATTTGCTGTGCGGTTTACATCTACTGAATTGCTTACATAATCATAAAACAAAGCATAAAATGGATCATATGAATCGGAATAGATGCAGGGTTTGGAATGTGATGCTTGCAATACCTTTGCAATGTCAGGAAGTGCAGTGGCAAAGAATTTCGGCAGAGTAAAGTTTTCAAAGCTTTCGCTTTCATTCCACTCATAGTCTGCGCTGACGTTCCCATAGTGATTCAGATAATAGATTATCATGAACTTCAGGTATGCGGTTTCGTTGTCTGTGAGATTATAGTTGCCGAATGTTGATGTTATTGAATCGAATATCTTCAAATAAGTTTTGTAGCCTTCCGCACTTTCATTCAAGGAATAGTTTGACGGGTCGGCAAGATATGTCTGGTATTCGTTTAGGAATTCTTCCGATTCGGTCCAGTCATCATCTGTGCAGTTTCCATACCTTTCCAGATAGGCCATGATCTTGTATTCCAAATAATCGAAATCTGAGTAGTTGTCGTCTGATTCGTCATCATCCAGATCCTCATCAGAATCATCGTCATCATCCAGATCATCATCATCCAGATCATCATCAGAATCATCGTCATCATCCTGATTCTCATCATCTTCCAAATCATTATCAGAATCATCGTCATCATCCTGATTCTCATCATCTTCCAAATCGTCATTGGAATCGTCCAATTCAAAATCGTCACCCGAATCATCATTCAATTCAGATGGAGAATCATCTGCAGCATAGGCTGAGCCTACAGCAATCAGGACAATCATCAATATTATTGAGATTTTCAATATGTCATCAAGAATTTTCAATATTTCCACCTCAGTAATATTAACTTTACATCTGATGACATATAAATTGATTAAAGAAAAAGCTTTAAAAAAAAGAATTGCTAATGGGATTTATCTCCCATTAGTGAATGTTTTGATGAAGCTGAACAGGTCATCAAGTGAAAATCCGCCTGTTGAATTAGTGTCATTCAAAAAGCTGTCAACTTGGCCTTTGTAGTAGTTTACATCCCCTTGAACGTTCTGGACTTGTTCAATGGTGTCGGCCAGATTTTCGATGTCACTGTTCGTTATGTTAATGTTGTTGGTCTGCACATAATTGTTGATGATGTTGACAATCGTGTCGTGGTCTGTTACGTTATCGCTCGACACTTCTTGTTTCACGTCATCCACCAACTGTGAGAGTTTTTCCGCATCCACGCCGGAGTTTTCCACGATTTCAGCTTCTGTGTAGATTTCATCGTTTGCCGCTTCCTTTACGGTTTCGGGAATTTCGACATCAGTGGCTTCCTCATATGCATTCATTATTCCTGCAAGAGCGGATTCGCCGGTGGCTTCAACAGGGCTTGTCACATAGACATGGCCGCTTGTGATTCCCGCTGATTTCAATGCGGAAATGTACATGTTACCTGTTATTGTAGTGATTTTTGACTTGTCCACGCTGACCTCCAGATTGTCATTGTCGTTCAAATCCAGATATGCGGATGAAAATATCTGATCGGATGAGTAAGATTTACCTGTAATACCGCCTGACACCTGGTTAACTTGGTCGGCAGAGATTACCTTTGAGTTCACATTATTCAAATCAACATTTGCCTGATTTACAAAGAATGCATCAACAACTGATTTGTAGTCATTGTTTGCATATGTAGTTTCGCCGTAAGTTATTACGAGATTGGAATCTGTTGCAAATCCTGTTGGAATCAATAGACCCAATAGGATCAAAGCCAATATTGGTATAGTAATTCTTTTCATAATTCTCACCTCACTAAATTCCTATCTTAAATTAGTCGAAGTAGTATATAAATGTTATAGTTTTTTAGACAGTTTAATACCAATGCAAAGTTTGAAAAAACATTATAAAATATATACAAAGATATAATAGCCTATTCTAAATTTTGTTCAAATGTTCTCCTTCTTTAAAAGAAAAAAACACCAAAGGACAAAACAGACATTGCAGTACAATTATAATAATCAGAATACATATATTAAAAACAATCATGAAGAAACTACTAAAACCTATGAAAAATAAGATACCTCAAATAGTTCTTATTTTCATTTTCCTATCAATACAGGTCTACTGCGACCTTACACTGCCCCAATACACGGCAGACATTGTGGATATAGGCATCCAGAACACCAATTTCCAGTTCATCATAGATACCGGAATGATGATGCTTTTGATGGTGGCGATTTCCGCCCTTGCAACCGTTGCTGTGTCCTACTTTTCAAGCAGGGTGGCTTCAGGCTATGCCAAGGATTTAAGGAAAATCATCTATGAAAAGGTCCTTAAGTTCTCAAACCATGAGCTGAACGAGATTTCACGCTCATCACTCATTACAAGGTCAACCAATGACGTGAATCAGCTCCAAAGCGTTTTGGGAATGATATTCATGACGCTCATTTTCGCGCCGCTTCTTGGAATCGGAAGCATAATCAAGGTCTTTGAGCTTCAGACAAACCTGTCATGGATCATACTGGTGAATTTCATTGCAGTGATTCTGCTTTTGGCAATCGTCATGGTCAAGGTGGTTCCCTACTTCAAGCTCATACAGGAGATAATCGACAGGATAAACAAGAATGCCCGGGAAATACTGATGGGAATACCGGTCATCAAGGCCTTTGTCAGGCAGGATTTCGAAAAAGAGAAGTTCCAGAAAGTCAACAAGGAGTTCTATGACGTCAACATCCATGTCTTCAAGACAATGCTCATCATGATTCCGCTTCTGACACTCATCATGAACCTGATGGTTGTATTAATCCTATACTTCGGAGCCTATGACGCTATGAGCGGAGGAATCCTTACAGGAGACATTATCGCATTCATCCAGTATGCCACCCAAATCGTCACCTCATTTCTGATGATTGGGGCATTCATGATAATTCTTCCAAGGATTCTCGTTTCCGGAAGGCGTATAAGCGAAGTTTTAAATACCGAAATAACAATCACCGACGGCGAGCTTACACAGATATCTGAAAATCCGACAATCGAGTTCAGAAACGTTTCATACAAGTATCCGGGAAGCGAAAAGGAAACCCTTAAAGACATCAGCTTCAGTTTGGAACCGGGAAAGACAACCGCAATAATCGGAGGAACAGGAAGCGGCAAGTCCACAATTCTCAATCTGATTCCCCGCCTTCAGGATCCAAGCTCCGGCGAAATCCTGATTGACGGCGAAAACATCAAGAGATTCAATCTGAAATCATTGAGAAACAGGATTTCATTCACACCGCAGAAAGCCATTCTTTTCCAGGGAGACGTCAAGTCAAACATGCAAATCGGCAAAAGCGATGCAAGCGATGAGGACATAAGAAAGGCACTGGAGATTGCGCAGGTCGATTTCGTTGAAAACCTCGCTGAAGAGGTAACGCAGGGTGGGTCCAACTTTTCGGGAGGGCAGAAGCAAAGATTATCGATTGCAAGGGCCATAATTGACAGTCATGACTTTTATCTTTTTGACGACTGCTTTTCAGCCCTTGACATGAACACCGAGCGCAGGATAAAGGAAAACCTGAAGAGCTTGGAAGATTCTTCAGTCCTGATTGTGTCACAGAGGATTTCAACGATTATGGATGCTGATGAGATACTTGTGATGGACAACGGGGAAATCGTTGACAGGGGAACCCACAAGAAGCTCATAGAAAGCAGCGAAATCTACAGGGAAATCGTCAACATCCAAATTGACAGTATGGAGGCATTGTCATGAGCCCAAGACCTCTAAGAAGAAAGCCTCCTGAAAAGCCCGTGGACAACAAGAAGGCAATAAAAAACATCCTAAGCCTTCTGAAGGACCACAAATTCAGGCTTATATTGACGATAATATGTGCAGTCATCTCCACAGTGTTCACAATCATTGCGCCTTTGCTGATCGGTGAGGCGACCACCACAATATTCAACGGAATAAACGCCATGATGAACCATACGGACACAATAGATTTCGACAAGCTGATCCATCTTTTGGAAATCGTGGTCGTCCTGTACATAATAAGTTCGCTCTTTTCATATTTCCAGAGCTTCATTCTGGTGAAGGTTGCCACTAAAATCAGCTATGACCTGCGTGAAAGGCTGATAGACAAGATTTTGCACCTGCCGATGGACAAGGTCGAGGAAAACAAGAGAGGAGACATCCTTTCAAGGGTCAGCAATGATGTCGATTCGCTCCAGCACGGCATAACCCAGTCATTCATACAGCTGACAACGGCCGTAATCACCCTCATCGGAGTCTTTGTGATGATGCTTACAATCAATGTCTGGATGACCCTGGCAACTGTAGTTCTCGTTCCGATTGCATTCATACTCATCAGATTCATGACAAGATACTCACAGAAGTATTTCCTCAAGCAGCTGACATACAAGGGTTCCGTCAATGCCCAGATAGAGGAGACCTTCACGGGCCATGACATAATCCGTGCCTTCAACCAGGAAGAAGTCTCAATGGATAAGTTTGAAGTCGACAATGAGAAGTGGTTCGGCCATGAATGGAAGTCCCAGTTCTACTCAAGCCTCAACGGGCCTCTTATGAACTTCATATCAAACTTTACCTATGTCGTTGTTGCTGTCATGGGTGCTGTGTTTGTCCTTCAAAGGGCGATAGCCGTCGGGGACATCCTGGCATTTTTCCAGTATACTCAAAGCTTCAACAGGCCTATCCAGCAGATTACAAGGGTCATGAACCAGATTCAAACTGCAATGGCCGCAAGCGAACGTATCTTTGAGTTTCTGGAACTGGAGGATGAGGAAAATCCATCCGATAGAAAAATCAGTGCAATCAAGGATGGAATCGAATTCGAAAACGTCACATTCGGCTACACCCCAAACGAAAAGATAATCAAAGATTTATCATTTGATGTGAAAAAGGGCCAAAAGATTGCCATCATCGGTGAAACCGGAGCCGGAAAGACAACAATAGTGAAGCTGCTCATGAGATTCTATGACATCAACTCGGGCTCAATAAAAATCGACGGTGTGGACATTGAGGAGTATGACAAGAACAGTTTGAGATCTTTAATAGGAATGGTTCTGCAGGATTCCTGGCTCTTTTCAGACACAATCGCAAACAATATCCGCTACGGTAATCTGGAAGCATCCGAAAGCGAAGTCATCGATGCGGCAACCCAGGTCTATGCCGACAATTTCATAAGGCAGTCATCCGAAGGTTATGAAAGTGCCCTCAATGAGGACACGGACAACATCTCCCATGGCCAGAAGCAACTGCTTACGATAGCAAGGACAATACTGTCAAAAAAAGAGGTTTTGATTCTCGATGAAGCGACTTCAAGCGTCGATACAAGAACCGAAAAGCTGATTCAAATGGCAATGGACGAACTGATGAAAGGCAAAACCAGCTTCATCATAGCACACAGGCTGTCGACAATAAGGAATGCCGACAAGATTATCGTGATTGAAAATGGAGAAATAATAGAGCAAGGAACTCACGAGGAGCTGCTTGCCCTTAAAGGATATTATTACAATACTTTGAATGCTCAATTAAAAGAAAACATCAGTTGAATTTTTCCAAGCATTCATCAAAGATCTTTTGAGACTCATCATCCAATTCTTCAATTGAAGCTGCCTTTCTGAAATGCATATTGGCCTGACCATATTTCTGCCAGTCATAATAGGTATATGCCTTTCCTTTCAGGGCTTCAAATTCCCTGACGTCTAAAACTGAATTGTATACGTTGATTGCATCATTGAAATCCTTGTTTAGCCTATTTGCATCGGCAATCTTCAGCCTAATGTCAGGATTGTCATCCAAAGCCAAGGAATTGATGAATTCCTCTATAGCCTCATCATACTTTTCAAGATTGACAAGGGCAATACCCTTCAGACAGTATGCTTCGGGATTTTTGCGGTTTACCTCAATTGCCTTGTCGCAAAGGTCAATCACTCTGAGATTTGTCTTGTAGACATCAACCGATTCATCAGAGTCAATTCTATCCAATCTTCTTTTTGCTCTTCTCACATAATCGACATCCCTATTCAATGCCCTTTTTGCATTGATGGAGGATTCCTTTACAAAATCAGGAACATCTTCAGAATCGAACATTTCGGATTTGAATTGTGACAGATCGTCTGCAATGTCTGAAATCTGGTTCAGTGTGCTTTCGCCGAATTCTTCCATGTCGAATTCATCAAGGTTCTTCTTGAATTCTTTTGTATCTATTCCCCTTAAGATTTCCCTGCTTTCATCCCTTAAAAAGTCAATGCGGTCAGAGATTTGCTGAAGCAGGTTAGATTCAAAGCGAACTTTGTCTCCTTTTCTTCTGTTGACTTTAATGTCTTCCCAATCATCATCCATCTTTATCACCTAACAATTTAAAATATAATAATAAGATATATTTAATCACTTAAAAAGGTTGTGGTATAATTAAGTCAAATTATGAATGTGGGGCCTGCATATTAAGGCAAGTCAAGGAGGTCATCGACTTGTCATGCGACAGTGAAAGCCAGAAATTCGAACTGGTGCAGGATTGCATAATGCATATGGCAGAAAACTTCAACAAAGATTCACAACCCAACAAGATTGCAACTGAAGTCAACCAGCACATCAAAAGGCAGACAAAATGCAGTGACGCTTATTTTAAACAGAAAGAAACCAGCAACGGGATTGCATTATCATTAATCCCGAAAGTGGAGGAGATTCTGGCAGCAAACAATAGCTTGGAGGCCTATGTGAAACTGTCCACCGTTGGAAATATACTTGATTTCGGAGTGTATGACATCAACACCGACTTTAAAAAGCTTATTGAGGATAATTTGAATGGAAAGTTAATCATAAACCATATCAAATCACTTGAAGAATCCCTGCAGGAACATGATGAAGTGCTGTATCTGGTAGATAATGCTGGAGAAATTGTATTCGACCGGCTGCTTATTGAAAAAATCAGAGAATACGGAATCAAGGTTGTCGTTGCGGTCAAAAGTGGACCAATCGTCAATGATGCATGCATGAAGGAGGCCGTTGAAGCCAGATTGTATGAAGTTGGCGAAATCATAACGGTAGGAAGCGACTGCGGAGGAATCGTGGAGGATATGCTTTCGGATGACTTCAGAAATGTTTTCGATGAAAGCGATTTCATAATATCAAAGGGAATGGCAAACTACGAAGGGCTTACTGAAATGAATCTAGACAATAAGGATGTCTTCTGCCTTCTGTGCAGCAAATGCCAGCCAATATCAAAAGACCTCTCCGTCGATATCGGGTCTTTCGTGCTGAAAAAGATCAATTAGCATTTTCAACTCTTTTTTTTGAATTTCATGTTGAAAATCCAGATGAAGGCAAATCCGATGAATGATCCCAAATTCATTCCAATGATTGCCCCCAGATAAACACCGAACACACCCATACCCAATGTTATTCCCATCAGATAGGCAAAGGCCATGCTCAATACAAGTTCCCTCATTACTGTCAATCCCAAAGACTTGAATCCGGAGCCTACGCCCTGATACGTATAGGCGGCCGTTGCCCCAAAAGATATGAAGCAATTGTAGAACACCAAAAGCTGCAGTATCTCCACAGACCTATGCACAAGGGCAGGATTTCCCGCCTGGAAGTTGAAAAATTCGCAAAGGGGATATGCGAACACAAAAAACATTGCACAGATTGCAAGGGTGATTGCCAAGCTAAGGAATGTGGAATACTTAATCGTTTCATTGAAGTTCTCCCAGTTTTGAGCCCCATATGCTATTCCAGAAACGGTTATCGTTGCAATCCCTATCGCCATGCACGGGATGAATGCAATCGTTATGAATCTCCATGCTATAGTGAATGCAGCAACTTCTCCGACTCCTGCAGTTGTGATTATGAGATAGTTGAGGATTATTGCCACAAGGGCGAATATTATCTCTTCGGTTGAAGCGGGAAGGGAAACGACCAGTATTTCCTTATATATTTCCAGTTGGCGTTTGTAGTTTGAGAAGCTGAACTCAAAAAAGGTGTCCCTTTTGACGAATATCCAGTAGAACATCACAAGAAATCCCAGAAATGAAGCCATCACCGTAGCCAGGCCAGCCCCAAATATGCCCAAACCAAGCCCATATATCATGATTGGATCCAGAATCATGTTTAAGATTGCCGCAAGCATAAGCGGGTTTGTTGCACGCGCCGCATCGCCTTCCGCTCGGAAGATGCCTGCGACAGCATTGGGTGCGAGAAAGACAATGTTCAACAAAAATATGATTTGACCATAGCTTAGGCAATATGTACTGACACCACCTGCACCCAAAAATATTACCAAGTCATCCAAAAAGAAGATACCTATCATTAAAACAATGATTGAAACAATAACTGTTAAGATTATCGAGTGTATAACTGCATTATTTGCATCGCCAATCCGATGGGCACCGACATATCTTGAAATCAGTGAATTGGCACCTGCCCCAACCCCTGTGCCGAGTCCTATTATCACCAGATACAATGGCGAAATGAAGCCCAATGCCGCCAAGGCATTGGAATTGATGCCTGAAACCCAAAAGCTGTCGATGAGATTGTTCAAAAACATCAAAAGCAGTGAAAAAATTGTAGGAAAAGCCAGCCTGTTGATGGCTTTGCGGGGATTTCCGGTAATAGATTCTATATTGTCATTGGCTTGCATTGATAATACTTAGATGAAAAAAATATTTAAGGATTTTCAAAGAGTCAATCTTTCTTTTTTCTTCTGGCAAGCTCCTCAAGACCATCGAACTTCTTGTCAATGTGCTTTACTATAATGGAAACCGACAATGTGGCGGTACCTACACAGGACAAAAGAAATCCGCTCCAAACAAGCAATATGGCATTGGCCTTGCCCAAACCGGACTGGCCCAAAACGGTATATCCATTACTGGTAAAGGCATTTGAAACCATATTCAGTGAATCAAGAGGAGAAACGTCCTCAACAATGATTGTAATAAAGAAACTGACAAAGACAATAATAAACAGCAGCATGATTGTTATTCCAATACTGTTGGTCTCGGTATATTCGACGAACTTGTCATAATAGACCTTGATGTAATATGCGAGGGTTATCAGGTGAAACAAATCCAAACCCACGAAATATGACTGCAAAATCAATGCACTCAATGAGCCCAGAGGCAGCAGTCCGAACAGCACGATTTTATTTTTAAAGGAATCCCTCGGAGCATGTGCAGCAAAGTGCAGGGACATTAGGATATCAAAAATGGAAAAAATAATCAGATTCCCGCTCCATCCGAAAAGGGAGTATAGGATGTCCACGACAATCAGGACTATAATCACCAGATAGCAGACCTGCCTTATGTTCGACAGCTCCTCTTCAGGGAAATATTCAAGAGGATTGGCAAGCCTTGAAGTCCTGAAAAATGTGGATGACTTAATTTTCCTTAATGAGTATTTGACAATCTGAACTAAAGCGATAAAGAGCACCACACTGATTAAAAGAAGAGCAATGAACCACAAAAAATCGAGCATAATCTCCTCCATCATCCATCACCGTCCTCATCGATTATCCTTTCAAGCTCGCTGACCCTTTTGTTGAAATGCTTGATTAAAATAGCGGCCGTCAATGATGCCGTAGCCGCACCTGAAACGACATAACCTCCCCAAACGAGAAAGAGGCTGTTGATCTTTCCAGGAATCGATTTGCCCAAAACGGCATATCCGTTACTGGTAAATGCATTGGAAACCATTACCAGTGAATCCAGAGGATTCTTTTGCTCGGTGAACTGAGTCAAAAAAAAGCTGAAAAAGACTATGGTAAACAATAAGATTATCGTCAGGGACAAGCCGTGGGATACGGTATAATTATTGAACTTGTCATAATAAACCTTGATGAAGTATATGAACACAGGAACATGAATAAAGTCAATTACCCCCACAATCGTATAACCGTAAAGAAGGTAGGTCATTGACCCGAACGGGACCAGTATCACCAGCAAAATCTTGTTTTTTGTAGATACCTTGTCCAATGTCACTGCAATAAACCATGACAAAAAGATATCGAATAGCGAAATATAGAATAAATCGAAACCCATGATTGTATACAGGACAACGACAAAGCATAATGACATCATGATTAGATAAAACACTTGCCTTAATGTATGGATTTCATCCTCCGGCAAAAATTCCTGCGGATTTGTATATCTATTGTCACTGTTTCTTATCCTCTTGACAATGACTGATCCTACAGCCGTCAAAACCATGAAAAGAATTAATTCCAATATAATATGAAATCCGGGGTGGTCGATTACATTCACTGAAAGTCACCATAAGTATGTATGTTTGAAAAATTATTTAAGTATTTAGTAATACTTTTAATGGACTAAAAAGAAATAGGCAAATAAATGAATTTGCCTAATTTTTCACGATTTTTAACCCAACATTGTCGCATAACTTAGGAAGATATTCGAAGGTCTTCATGTCCAATATCTTTACCTCATCTGTCAGATTATCCCACTCGACCAGATTTGGATTTGTCTTGTCTGTCTTTTCAGGACCCCATTCCCAGCCCAGATTCATCTTATTGTTATACCATTCGGCATGGTCCCGTTTAGCCAGGTAAAGAATCTGGTCTTCGTTGAACACTTTAACGGCATCCGACGGGTCATCACAGGAAACAATATTATATCCAAGCTCCGACAATGATTTGATTAGGACATCCGTTTGTTTGAAGTTAATGAATTTGACATAATACGGCAAATCATCGAATGCAATGGTTTCCTCGTTTTCGCCATAAAACCTGTGCTTTTCAAGTGTAAGCAGTCTTAATTTTGACATTACGATTTTCATGTCGATTTCTTTTAGAAGAAGAGGGATATTCTCAATTGCATTGATGTCCTTGACCTTTTCTTCGTAACTTAATTGGGGCTCGATTTTTTTGGCCTCTTCTTCATCAATATACCTATAGTCAACCCATTCGACTAAATCAGGATGTATCTTATTTTCATCATCACGGTCTGGGCCATAAACCCATCCGTTAGCCCATTTCTCTTCACACCAATCTTCATGTTCATAAATGGCCAAATCAATTTTCTCATCATGGGAAAGTTCATATTCCTTCCTTACATCATCAATTGGAGCCATTTCACAACCGATCAGGGCAAGTTTAGTTGAAATGGATTTTGCCTGTCTGACATTGGACATCTTCAATTCAGGAGACAACTCTTCAAACTTTTCTATTTTAACTGTTTTGCCTTTCTCCTTCTGCTTTTTAACATAATCCTCATGAACGATTTTGGCCAACTGCTCGACATTTCTAAGCAGAACCGTTGGGGTGGAAACTTCTCTTCTTTCCATTTCCCTTATAATATTTTTATGCCTAACGTCTGTGAGTATGGACAGTCCCCATCTGAAGACACTTCTTAGGGATAAAACATCGTCCAGGAATTTCTCCTTGTTTTGTGAAAATCCTAAACCAAGTGCCCCTGAATTAACAATATATTCAACGCCTATCAAATCATCGTTGATTTTTATATTAAATTCGTTCACGCGACTTTTCTCTTTGTCCTTGACGCCCAATGGTTGCCTGTTCCACTCCTGAAGCTCATCACATAATATGAGCAGGAATGCCAAAGGATTTCTCAACGGATGCAGATTTCCCAATTTGAAAGGGTCCTTTCGTAACACATTGCCATAATAATTGTGCAATAAAATTGCACTTGCACTGTCAACAATCGGATAAAAGAAGAACTCCTGACTTTTAGAATATTTTTGAATCAGATATCCGTAGGAATTCAAAACAAGAATTGATGAGAAGAAACCGTGGTCAATAAATCCTCCGTCACCCATAATGTTTACGAAATTATTCAGATGCTTCTGGACTTGGGTGACATTGAGTTCAGGGAAATCCAAGGACAACTTGAAAGCCATGATATCAGTCGGCTTGAAGAGATCTACAAATTTCGCTTCGGGATATTCCTTCCAATAGGTGTCGCCAAAGGTAGGATTCAATCTGCGAATCAAATTGAATTCATTGAAATCCTTAAAGTCAATTGCCGTTTCAACATCATAGGAATTTGAGATTGATTTGATTCCGTCGTTTATGAATTTCTTCATCTGTTTTCCGATGATTTCAACAGGATAGCCTATATCATGGAACAGTGCCGCAATTCCCCAACGATAAAGGAATTCCTCGTGAGAGAATTCATCGTTGATTCTGTAATATTTCTTATAAGGGCTTTTCTTAACATAGTGCCTGAATGCATCCCTATAATGCTTGTTTTGTGAATAGATGGCCAAACCCAATATGAAAACATTGACCGAATGTATAAAATGATCCCTTTGCTTTTCAATCAATGGTCCTGTCCTTTCCTCATATTCCCTCATTATCTTAACAAGGTCCAGAAGGGTATTCGGTTCATCGATTACACCTATCTCGCCGGGTTCGGTTTCTGACTTATCCTCTGAAGTAATCTGATAAATCATAAAAAAGGTTTCATAAACCTCATAAGCATTATTTTCATTTTCGTTATCCAAAAATGCCTTGACGGTCGCCTGAAGCAAATCCTTGTAACAATGACCCTTTTGGTCATCATACAACTTTACCATGCCGAAAAAATCATCAATGTATTGATTTAAATAATTTTCTTCCATAATCTACACCCGAAATATATAATTATATTTAATATTTGTTGTAAGTATTTAAAAAAGTTAACAGAATGTAAAGAAAATATGATATGAGTATTTTCACAATAAAAAAAAAAGTCTGTAAAAATTTAAAATCAAATAATCCTATAAAATTTTACAGACCCAAAAGGAATAATTGTTAATTAGTTTTTAACAATCTTCAAATCGACCTTTTTACATAAATCCGGCAGGCTTCTGAATGTCAACCTGTTTGCCTCTTTCTTGTCGAAGTCAAGAGCGCTCCATTCCACAAGATTAGGATTGGTTTTGGATATTTCATCCTTGACAGAACCATAAGTCCAGCCCAAATTGACCTTAAGCTTATACCATGATTCATGTTCCCTTTCAGCGAAGTAATCAACAGTATCAGGGTCAAAAGCTGTAACGGCAACTCCCTCAGAATCGGCATCGACAATGGAAAAGCCTCTAAGGGAGAGAATCTTGATTAGATACTCAGCCTGCTTATAGTTGGTGTATTTGATGTAATCCGGCAAATCCTCAAATGAAGTGTCCTCATGCAGGTTGTGCATTTCAATCGTCAAGAGCCTGATTTTGCTTTTGACGACTTTAAGGCCCAGGGATTTCATCAATGAAGGAATGTTCCTGATAGGGTCCCTGTCATATTCCTTGATTTCCTCTGATAGCTCATCCCATGGAACCAGGTATGGAGTGATTTTCTTTTTCTTGTTTTTCTTCTTACCGTATGTCCAACCGGTAGCCTCTTTTTCCTTGTTCCATTCGTCATGCTCATACTCTGCAAGGTCTTCAACCTCTTCCTTTGAAAACTCGGTGATTTCGGGCCTTTCATCTGAATTGTCTGCAATCTCACATCCAATCATGTCCAATTTAATCGGGATGGACCTTGCCTGCCTGATGTTTGCAATCTTCAAGTCAGGCATCAAGTCTTCATAGTCACACATTTCATCAAATTTCTTTTGAAGGTCCGCATCTATCTCCTCGTTATTGTCCAGCTTTTCCTGATATTCCTTTTTAATAGTTTCATTATAGTTTTCATGAATCATGATGGCCAGATTTTCAACGTTTCGAAGCAGGATGTCTGGAGCCAGAGAATTCCTGTCGCTAGCTTCATTTAAAGTGAAATGCTGCTGGACCTCGGTTTTAATTCTTAAGCCAAACTGAAATGCGCTTTTTATGGATAGGACATTATAGAGCAGTTTTTCCTTATCTTCGGAAAATCCTAATCCCATTGAACCGCTTTTGGCAATATAATGCACTTCAAGGGTGTCGTCATCAATTGTTATGTTCAGCTCATTGACATGGCCTTTCTGCTTGTCCTTCACTCCAAACGGCTGTCTGTTCCATTCCTGAAGCTCATCACATAAGATAAGCAGGAATGCTATAGGGGATTGTGTTGGATGAAGGCCCTTCAATTTGAATCTGTCGCCCTGAAGGACTTTGCCGTAATAGTTATGCAACAGGATGGATGTTGCACTATCTACGATAGGATAAAAGAAGAATTCATGGCTTTTTGAATATTTCTGTATCAGATAACCATAGGAATTCAAAACCAGAATACATGAGAAAAATCCATGGTCAATAAATCCCAAATCGCCCATTTCATAAACAAAATTATCAAGGTGCTTTGCAACATCCTCAACCTTTACGCCATCAAAGTCCGTGGCTATCTTATGGGCAATGATGTCTGTCGGCTTGAACATGTTCAGGAATTTAGCGTCGGGAAAGTCCTTAGTGAATTCATCTGCAAAGTCATGGTCAAGCTTTACGATGGTATTAAATTCATCAAAGTCCTTAAAATCGATTGCAGTTTCTGCACCATAAACATGAGAAATGGATTTTACTCCATCATTTATAAACTTATTTAGCTGTTTTCCGATGATTTCAACAGGGTATCCAATATCATGGAAAAGTGAAGCGATTCCCCAACGATATAGGAATTCCTCATGGGACAATTCTCCATCTTCAAGCTTATAGTATTTTTTATACTTGCTTTTCAATACATAACCCTTGAAATATTCCCTGTACCTGCTGTTTTGGGCATAGATGGACAATCCCAAAAGGAAAACATTGACGGAGTGGATAAAATGATCCCTCTGCCTTTCAATCAGCTCGCCGGTATTCTCCTCATATTTTTTCATTATCTGAACCAGATCAAGGAGGCTGTTAGGCTCCTTTGACATGCTGATTGGACCTTCATTCTTTTCGGACTTATCTTCAGAGGTTATCTGATAGATCATGAAGAATGTCCTATAGATTTCATATGCAGTATAAGAATTTTCATATTCCAAAAATGCATCGATACCCGCTTTTAACAAATCTTTATAGTAATGACCGTTTTTATAGTCATCATACAATACCAATTCATCGAAAAATTTATCGATATACTCTTTTAAACTGTTTTCAGTCATATCTAACACCCATATCCTGGATTCGATTTCTTATTTTTTGGTTGATTCCCCTATTTTATTAAATTCACATTTTCAAATTAATTGAATAAACATGACCTATTTGAATATTTATAAAAGACATTATATAATTTTTTCATTTCCTCATATTACGAATTTCAGCTGCTTCTGCACATCCGTGACATCTTCAATCTCCATTGACAAATCAATGTCGAGATATGTCTTCACCTTTGTCTCAAAGCTTGAAGACATGATTATCTGCTTTCCGAACACCTTATAGGACTCCACAGGGCAGTGGCCTACAATCATGACCTTTGATCCTACTATATCCAGGAATCTCGCAACATCCTCCCTCGTGTAGTCGGTCACCTTGTTGTACCTGTTCCAGAGGAAATCATACAATATAGGACTTGAATAATTATCTTCAAGGACATATTCGAATCCTTCGATTGATTTGACCTTGTCTGACGGGCCTGAGTGAGATATGAACAGTCCGTTGGCTGTCCTTGCAAAATAAGGCATTGTCTTGAAGAATCTGATGTAATTTGTCAGTGAAGGTTCGACCAGTCCCTTGCTGTAGGATATGATGTTTTTAAATCCCATAAGCAATGGCTGGTTGTTCTTGTAGATTTCATTGTTCGTTATGTGGGCCCATTCGTGGTTTCCCAGAAGAGTGTGGAAATTGGAATATTGCCCTGATTTGGCGATTGCATCATCGAGAATTTCAACAGACCCGTCTGTGGACTCATCAAGACCATGAATCAGGTCTCCGCAAAAGACTATATGAAAATCAGGGTCTGATTCATCCCATAAATTCAAATAATAGTTGTAATCATCAAAATTCCCATGCAAATCTGTTACTACAATCAGACGACCGTGGTCAGGCAGTTCAATCATCTTATCATTCATCATTATCACCCTCATCTTTAGATTTTTTCAATACTTTCATGACTTCAGACAAATCAGATGGACTGTTGAAGTCCAGAAATCCGTCTGAGTTGGTTTTATTGAGTATCACTGTTGGTCTTGTGGAATCTTTTCGGTTTTTCATGAAGTATCACTACTTGTTAGTCTATTTGAATATGTATTTAAATCACATAAAGAATTTCATTTAGCCTCACGTTCATCAAGCTCATAAAGCACATTGACTATGCTGAAGAGCTCGTCAAAGTCCTTGAGGTTCAAGGCCTCATGCGCCTTTTCGATAAGCTCGTCTGCCAGCTTTTCATTGTTTGTATAGATTCCTTCAAGCTTCAGGTTGAAAAAGCAGCTGACGATTACATCATCCCTGTTCAGCATGACATATCTTTCAACAAGGGTGGCGTGAATCTCTTTGAGCTCCTCCGGACCGCTGTTTTCCAAATCAATATCTCCAATGTCAAACAGGCCGTTGTTTTTTACAGCTTCAATCTTTTTGGACACGTTTTCAAGAAGCATCGAATATTCAAGGTCTGCTTTTGCCTTTTCAACTATGGATGCGAGATGGCCAATGTATATCTCAGCCTGGTTGAGCGCAATCCTGTCCCTCTGGGCTATTTCAAGCATCGTTTCAATATACTTTTGAACTTCGCACTCATTAATCAGTGAATATTCTCTGAGATATTCGATTTCCTTCAGCAGTTTTGAGTATTTCTTCATCAGTTCCTTCAAAACAGCCTCACAGTTGAGAGAGAATGTCCTGTTCAGATATGGAATGTGCATTCTTTCTCCGTCAACCCTAACCGGCGACTTTTCGTCAAGTTTGAGCAATTCACCGTTTTCATAAATGCTTATGCCGTATTCCTGAGGAGAGTTTTCAAGCCTGAACGTGCCGTCAATGCCCAATGGCATTCGGGCTGATGCAATCTCAATTTCATGGCCTAAAAATGAGGACTTCAAGTCGTTTGAAAATACCCTGCCCCTTAAAATTCCGTTTTTGTGGTTTAAAAGAACAGACAATGGCTCCTTTTTAATGTCAATGTGGGGCTTTTCAAGGTTTCCCGCATAAACGGCAGCGCCCTTTGAAACCACCGTCAGAGGATCTATGCTGGATTCAATTTCAACGGCAAACTCGTTTCGGATGAATTCCTGCACTGTCGGGCTGAGGGATGAGCCTCCGACAAGGATAATCTTATCGATATCCCCCTCTGTCAGTGAGCATTCCTCCAGCAGGTTTCTTGACAAGTTAAAGGTATAGCCGATTAACGGCTCTATGATTTTCTTGAACGTGTATCTTGTTAATGTATATCTGAAGTCATAATCGTCAAAAAGGTCTGGGATGCATATGTCTGTTGCATCGGTTTTACTCAAATCAAGTTTGGCTGCCTCGGCGGCATTCTTGAGCTTTGCAAAAACATCCCCATATTTCGGATTGTCCCTCCTGAAGTCATCCAGATTCAGGTCATAGGATATTTTCGGCCTGAAGAGGTCATTGACTATCCTCCAGTCAAATGCATTTCCGCCAAGATTTTCCAAACCGTCTGTTGCAAGCTTTTCCAGTTCTCCATTGCGGTTTTCAATAAGGCTTACATTGAATGTTCCACCGCCCAGATCATAAATCATCCAAATCCCTTCGGTTTTTTGAAGGCCATAGGCCAGGCTTACTGCAATCGGTTCCAATATTAGGCTGTGGGATCTAAATCCCGCAAGCTCGGCAGCATCGTTGACAGCCTTCGTCTTGATTGGATTTGAATTGGCGGGAACGCAGATTACCGCATGCTCGATGTTAACGCCAGTCTCATCATAGACAGACACCCTCAAATCCTTCAGGACCTCAGCAGAGAGCTCCTCCGGAAACATCACACGGGAGGACTTCTCGAACTTGAATGGAATCGAAAAGCCCATATTATGCTTGAACTCGCCTGCAGCATTGCGGTTGTTCTTTAACAGTGCATCCTTTGCACTCTTGCCCACTTCCACATTATCGGCTTCATCAACCAGGACCGCTGACGGCGTGAGATCATCACCTGTTCTGTGATTCTTGATGACTATCGGATTTCCGTTGTTATAGTATGATATTACAGAGTCAGTCGTTCCCAAATCTATTGCATAGTCTATTGTGTCGGCTTTGATTTTGCCGGATTGCTTGATATGCATCTTCATGTTCTGCTTCCACAAGGAAAGCTTGTATGCATACTTTCGCCTGACTCCAGCATCCATGATGACTGCAAACTCCATCAGGTTGGCGCCTGCAGACAGATCATTCAAATTGACAAGACGAACCGCCTCTATGACGATTTCATCAATAGAGTATGTCTTGAGCGTCGGAAGAATATCTCGGTAAATCTTTCGGATTTCCCCGTTTGATTCCATGAGCTTTTCAAGAAGCGCAACAGCCTTGAAAAGACTCCCATGCCTTTCCAAATCTATGAAAATCTCCCATAAATCAATGTAATGATTATATTTGCTTTTGATTGACGGATTATATGCGATGGCCTCCTTCAGGAAGTTGCAGGACAGCTTATAATGCCTCCCCTTAAGGTTGACTGTGAACGCCTTTGAAATCAGCTTCAAATCCGGACGCTTCGATTTCCAGATTCTTAAGGTTTCGGAGTAGAACTTACGGATGGCATAGTCCTCCAAAACCTCATGCTCCAATATCTCAATGGCCTCATTAAGCCCATTTTCACATTTTGCAATCCTGAATGCCTCCTTTATGGAATCATTGATAATGTATTCGCAGTAATCGTCATTATATTCATCATTTTTATTGGCTGACGGCAATGTTTGTGCCGCATCCTGCTCATCAATCGCCCTTTCAACATCAGCCAGCATCTCGCTTGCATCGCCATACCTATTATTCGGATTGGCGTCAAGGCATTTCAGGACAATCTTGTCCAATCGGTAGGAAACATTCTCGTTATAGTGGCTCGGAGGCTTCAGCTCCTCTGACCATGGCTTCAAATCGATAAGCTCCTCTGTGGTATAGTTCCCGACATCATATGGATACCTGTTGGTTAGAAGCTGATAGAACATGACCCCCACTGCATAGATGTCGCTTCTGGCAGACACGTTCTTAGCGAAGAGTTCAGGAGCCATGTACGGCCTGGTTCCCGCTATGTCTATGTCCGAGATTGTTGTCGTTACCTCCTTTGCAAAACCGAAATCCGATATCTTGATGATGATGTCTCCGCAGGCATTGAAGCTTAAAAGGACATTGTTCGGCTTCAGGTCACGGTGAATGATTGGAGGGTTTGCCGAATGAAGGGTGTTGAGTCCGCTTAAAATCTGCCTTATCAAATCAAGGATAAGGCCTATCGGCATGAACATGTTGATTTCAATATATGAATTGAGAAAATGCTCCAGATCCCCTCCGGAAACATATTCCATTACAAAATAAGCGTGATTCTTTCCGTCACCGAAATTGGTGATTTCTGCAGCATCAAAGATGCTTATGACATTTTCATGCCTAAGTTGGCAGGCAAGCGTGACTTCACGGAAAACATCCTTCTTGTTGGTTGTGACGCTCAATGGCTCCTTGATTATCTTCATGGCCATCAAGGTGTCTAGATAGTTATGGTTTACAAGATAAACCTTTGCAAATGAACCTTCTCCCAGAAATTTTTTAACTTCAAACTTCCCATTAAAAAATTCTTCAATTAAGTGTTTTGCCTCATTGAAGTCCACTCAAACCACCAATTAGATTTAAAAAAAATCTAATTAAAATGAACAGTAAATGACAGCTCCACCATTTCCCTTGGATAGCTTCAAAAAGGAATTGGCCTTAAGCCTTGTCTCAACTCCTGTTGGAACTTTCCTATCGGCAATGTATGTTCCATTGGAACTGCCTTCATCCAGAATATACCATCCGTCATCCTTATAGAATAATTTCAGATGAGGCTTGCCGACATTTGAAACAGTAGAATAGCCATTATCCAAAAGTATGGTGAATGAAGCCAAATCATTAGCATTGAAATTAGCTCTTCTTCCAATTAAAACCGTCTCATCCTTGTGAACCTTGAATGTCTTGCCCTTGTCTTCGCCGTTGAAGATGGTCAGGACACAATGTTCGCCATCGGAAAATCTTTGGTTAGACTTATACAAATCGAAAAATGTAAGAAGCTCGTCGGACAGGAAGCTTACATCCAAAAAGAGATCTTCAAATGCATCTTCCTTTAAAATGAATCCCTTAACGCTTCTGCGGCCGATTTTATTAGGGACTTCCTTTTTAACACCAACCTCTTCAATCAAGCCTGCTTCAGCAAGCTGCTTCATGTGTTGGCCTAGCATTTGGGTAGTGATTTCAATGTTATAATTGTTTAAGAGAATTGAATTGATTTCACGGGAATATAACGGTTCCTTTTTAAATGTGCCGTCGTCTTTCTTATTGACCCGTTCAAAGTCCCTCAAGATTTCCAATATGGAAAATCTTACATTGTTGTTGACTGCCGCCAGTTTGGTTGATAGGATTCCTGAATCTGAGTTGTCAAGAATAACTGTTTTTGAATCGTCCATAATAAAACCTTCTTAAATTAAATATATTCTCCAAATAATTACATTACTGTCTAAATTGAACTGCTCAGCACATCATGATAAGCCTTCAAGTCCTTTTCACGCAGGTTCAGGCTTTGCATCAGCTCTGCAACCAATGCGTCAAGCAATACCAAAGCTGAAACCTCAAAGGCCGTTCCCATTAATATCAGTTCCAATGGGCGATAGATATTGCTGATTCCTCTGATGTCTTCCGGCAAATCTTCAATGTCCTTCCATAATTTGTTATTGCTTAAATCGGCTGATTTTTTAGGAAGCGCCTCTAGTTTGTTTCTTACGCCTTCATCGCTTTCGAAGTTTATCAATGCTCCAGGCAAGGTCTCTATGAATTCCTTGACATCATAATCTTCAAGTCTGACCAAAGTCTGCGGAAGGGAATCTATTACAATCCTTGCGTCTGCCTTTTGAGCAAGGTCGCTTTTGGTATTGCCGCATACGGCCAGGAATTTGACGTTGTCAATCTTTGAATCTTCAACGATTTGGGTTATTGAGTTGGATTTGCCTGATTTTGAAATGATGATAATGATATCCCCATCCTTGACCGGAGGGGCGATTGTCTCATTGAATACGTATACGAAAAATCCCAAATGCATCAGTCTCATTGCAAATGACTTTGCAACAAAGCCTGATCTTCCGGCACCTGCAAGGAATATGGTGGTCTTTCTCTCCGACACCACACGCCTGTTGGAGGCTGAAAGAATTATATCCCTGAACTTGGAAATAGCCTCTTCCTGATTTGCCACAACTGATTTACACATTTGAAGATTTTTTAGGATTTCATCCAACGATAAATCCATATACTTTAACTCAGACATATTAATAACCTTTATTTAAGCTTTGAAATTGTAGACTGGTTTTACAATTTCCATTATTTTAACTGTATCTTCAACATTATTTAAAATATTATCTATTGGTTTATAAGCCATCGGTGATTCATCGATTGTTTTCATTTTTACTGATGTCGAATAGATTCCCTCCATTGTCCTTTCATACTCTTCGAAAGACAATTCATCTTTTGCACGTCTGCGGCTTAAAAGGCGTCCGGCCCCGTGAGGAGCGGAATAATTCCAATCAGAGTTACCCTTACCTTTGCAGATGATTGAACCGTCACGCATATTGATTGGAATGATCAGTGTTTCATTTTTGTTTGCTGAAACGGCACCTTTTCTTAAAATCATCCTGTCCATATCAATGTAGTTGTGGATTGTTGTGAAAGTCTTTGTATACTCCATTCCATATTCGCTTAGAATAGTATCTGCAATGGCCTTGCGGTTCAAGGCAGCGAAATCCTGCATAATCTTCATGTCATGAATGTAATCCTCAAACAGCTTTCCTTCACAGTAAATCAGGTCCCTGTTGGAAGCCATGTTATGGAATCTTTTAAATTCCTTTAGGGCCTCATTCTGATAATACTCACAGACATCAGCGCCGATTCTGCGACTTCCAGAATGGACAACCAAAATCAGGTCCCCCTCAGAGGTCCTGTTAATTTCAATGAAGTGATTTCCTCCGCCAAGGGTTCCGATATAAAAATTGCCTTCGCTTCCTGCCTCAAGCTTGAAATAACATTTGAGTTCTGTCAAATCCAGATTTTTCATGAAAGGATGTGGAATCGTTCTTTTATCGAATCCATGCGGTACCTTATTTCGAATTATATCATCCAGACGCTCAAAATCAATTTCATCAGCATCAAGATATACGACTTCCATCCCGCAGCCTATATCTGATCCCACAAGGTTTGGGACAACCTTATCTGTGATTGTCATTGTGGTTCCGATTGTACAGCCGGAACCTGCATGAATATCCGGCATCATGCGGATAGTCTGGCCTTCGGCAATCGGCTGGTTCAGGAATTGGATGACCTGTGAAATGCTGTCGTTGTCGACATCATCCGAAAAGACCTTGGCAGTTGCATACTTTCCCCGTAATTCAAACATGATTTTCCACCCCCACTAACATTATTAGTTAAAAATATGTTCATGATTATATATAACTGATGTAAAGCAAATGCTTTATACTTCCGTTTTCATAATAGACTCCATCTTCAAATTGGCAATCCTCCAGTTCCAAAGTACCCATATTTAAAAAATTATTGACCGATGCATATTTTGATTCATTGCCACTGAAAACAGATTTGTCAGCCTTAAAACAACCCCAATTAGAAACTGCCGCACCATCTTTCGCATAATTAGAAATGAAACGGCATTCAACAGCCTTCATATTGCCCGAATTGTCAATGGCCGACCCTTCACCCATTGCCTGGTTAAAGCCGAATGAAGTCTTTTTGATATGAATCCGGCCACGCTCATTGTAGATGGCTCCTCCATTACCATGAGACCCCCCATCAAGATTGCTTTTGAAATTAGGAACTTGGGCAAAATAGTCATTCACAATGTTGTCCTGAAATGAGGAGGAATCAATACAAAGGTTATCCGATTCGCTGTAGATGGCACCTCCACTCCAAAATGATGAGTTAAAATCAAAATCACAATCAAGGACCCTTAAATTTTTGCCTATATTACATATGGCTCCGCCATGACCCCCATGATTGCCCAGAAATCTGCAGTTCTCCAAAACCAGCCCTTCTGAGCGATTGATTATCGCACCTCCATCGCTTGAAAAGGAGTTGATGAATCTGATGTTTTTCAGCGTGACGTTTTTTGCCGAAAT
>CACWUH010000028.1 GCA_902764015.1 uncultured Methanobrevibacter sp.
TTTACTGAAAGGCATCGGCCCAAAAAAGATAAGGGCTCTTGCACTGATATCCGATCTGGTGTATGGTGAGCCTGCAAGCTGGAAGGATCCCGTCAAATACAGCTTCACACATGGCGGAAAGGACGGATTTCCATATCCCGTCGATAAGGAGGTCTATGACAATTCAATCCAGACCATGCGGGATGCAATCGACCAGGCACGCTTAAAAAAAGATGAGAAACTGAAAGCCATCAAGAGGCTTGACGACTTCATTTCCTAACGGTTTTCATCGTGAATGTTAACGTTTTTGCCGTGGGCTGTCGGAATGACTTCAAGAACAGGATTTTCGAATTCAAGCTCGAACTCCTTGCCGTCCATCAGCAGGTGCTGGAATACTGCTAAAGAAGAAACTTCCGAATGCGGCTGCGTTGTCACCGACACGTTCCAGTCGGCGGCCTTGTAGACCTTTCCCGGAACCTTTGCCCCACCTACGACTATCAGAATGTCTGATCCATCCTGCCTAACTTCAGGTGCGGTTTCATGAGCCTGGGTTCCATACATCGTAAGGTGCACAACCTTTCCACCATCCCTTTTCCGCCGAACCTTGAAGCGGTATCCCTTACGTTTTCCATCAGCCGGTTGTCCCGTTCGCCGGCAAGGTATATCTTGCTTGCCCCGAACGCTCGAGCGGTAAGGCACACATGGGTCGTTATGCGGGTGTCTCTTTTCAGTCTGTGGTCCAATCTTAAAACATTAACATTCATAGTAATCATTTAATTATTACTAATTAGAATTATTTAAAGATGATGAGAGATACCACTCGAAATTAAATTGTGGAGGTGATACATGCATAATTCAATGAAATATTAATGAATATGGAATAGAAAATTTTAATAAAAACATGCTTAAACAGTGGTAAATCTCATCAATTATACATTAAACCTCATACTATATAAAACAATGTATAAGAAGACTTCAATATTGATTTGGACTTGTTAAATTGCCTTACAAGAAAAATAGAGCAACTGCCATAAACATCAATGAGAAAAGGCGTCCCACCTCATTGCTCATTCCCAAAACATCACCATTTGCCAAAACAAAATTCCTCTTTGCAATGAATGCTATGATGATTCCGGACACGATTGCGCCAATCACTCCCAAAATGCCGACAAATCCGGCAAGCAGATATGCGATGCATGAGACTATGAATGTTGAAGCGAAATAGTTGGCGGGATTGGTTTCATTCATGAAATAGCTTCCGATTCCTGGAACCAATGGCTTGGAGAGAAGCGCAGTGGTGAGAAGAGATGTCTTGGCCGCCATTTCACATATGGCAATTCCAATAATGAAATGATAGTCGAGGATATTGTAGATTCCGGCAACGGTAAGGCTTGCAACTATGAACAGTGTCGCCATGCCTCCGGCACCGACGGAAGAATCCTTCATGACCATGATTTTCCTTTCCGGCTCGCCGTGAACCATGACCCCGTCAGCCATGTCCATCACACCGTCAAGATGATTGTAACCGGTTATTATCATCAAAAACGCATAGACAATTGCTGCTGTGAAAAACGAATTCAGGTGCAGAATCTCCAAGGACACATATCCGCAGACTGCCGCTAAAGCCCCGACGAATAGATGTATGAACGGCCAGAACCATGTCATCTTGGTCATGGATTCGATGGACGTGAATACATTAATCGGCAGTATTGTCGAAAATGTCAAAAGCCCCAATATCGATTTGACCGGTGAAAATTCCTCATCCTCAAAGTAGCTGTCGTCTTCCATAATCATTCCTCCAGTATTTTTGAAATGCATCCTGCAATCAGGCCTGCAAAAACATCACTGAGCATTGGCGGCAAACCCCAAATGATTCCGGGCTTTGCTTCGTCATATATTCGGAAATTGATTGCTCCATTTGTTCCCGCAATCTGATTTGCAACCGCAAGGCCAAGGACCTTATCGGCATTCAGATTGGTCGCATCATCGAGCTCCCTAATCCTGTTGCCCGAGAGATCCTGTTCGCTTCTCAATGCAGCTGTGATTAAAGTTATGACATTGCTGTCTGCGAGAGCCCTTAAAATCTCCTGCTTCATCTTCTCCTTGAGCTCTTCGGTGACTTCAACACCGCTTAAAAGCTCCATTCCGGCATCGACCAGATCTCCAATCTGTATGCCCACGGAAACAAGATAATCCAGAATTCCGAAAGTCAAGCCATAATACCTAAAGGCATCCTCCAGGCTGATTTCAATGGCTTCGGAAATTCTTGTCTTCAACTCATCAAAGTCGATATCATCATATTCGGCATTGTTGATGTCAAGGGACTCGCCGTCGTTTTCGGGAAGATTCGCCAGAACAGCCAGAAAGTCATTGTCATTCAAGATGTTTTGAATGTGTGCCGGCAATGCCATATCGGCCAATGCCCTGGCCTTGGCGGAGGCGACCTCCTTGAATATCCTAAGCAGATCCATCGGAGATATCGCCCTATCGATATGGATTACATGGCTGAAATTGATTCTTGCATCGACAAATCCCTTAGGCGAGTTGGCAACCTGCAGCCCATCGGCAAAATCCTCAATGATGACGTCATTAGCCATGAAGGTGAAGATGGTCAAATCATCGTAAGCATTTGTAAAATAGTCAAGGGATTCTGTTGCCTGGGCAATGTATGATACCTGCGACCAGTTGAAGGCCTCAGCCCGTTTTGCAGTGGCCTTGAATTCATCCTTTGCCTTCAGGATATTGACATTTTCAATAATGTCGATGCCGTCGCTTACGGTGAAATCGCTGAATGCCAAAAAATGATTAGGATTAGTGATGCAAACCCCATAATCCTTTTCGATGATATCAAATTCCATGAGATAATATATATAAATTATTTAATTTAAAGTTATATTATACCACTTGAAAGGACTTATCATTATGACAATAATTATCGACCCGCAAGCTAGCGGAATAGCCGGAAACATGCTGATTGGTGCATTTGTCGATTTGGGAGCGGATGCCGATGAACTGAAGGAGATAATGGAAAAATCCGCACTTGAATTTGGAAAGGTGGACGTGACTTTCGAAAAGACATGCAAACATGGCATCGACTCGACGTTCTGTCATGTCGAAATGCTTGAAAACAGGCCTCCTCTCGTTTATCCCGAATTCATTTCAAAAATCGAAAATCTGAATCTCAGCGACGAAATCCTGAAAACTTCAATCAATATCTTTAAAAGGATGGCCGAAGCCGAAAGCAGGGTTCATGGAAAAGACTTGAATGAAATCCACTTTCATGAAGTCGGAGCCAGCGATGCAGTTGCCGATGTGATAGGTTCCGTTTATGCTTATTATAGTTTAGGATATGATGCTAGAAAAATAATAGGTCTTCCGATTGCCGTTGGGGGTGGAAGGGTCGATACATCCCATGGAACACTGCCCGTTCCGGTTCCTGCTGTTGTCGAGATTTTAAAGGACGCAAATATTGTTGGCGGACCTGTTGAAAGCGAGCTTGCAACGCCGACCGGCTGTGCAATATATATGGAACTCTGCGATGATATAAAAGAATTCATTCCAATTGCAAAACCTGAAAAGACAGGATATGGAGCCGGAAGAAAGGACTTTGACCATCCGAATGTCTTGAGGATAATCGAAAGTTCGGATGTCTGCGAAAGCGATAAGATAGATGTTATCGAAACGAACATTGACCACCTGACCGGCGAGGAGATTGGCAATCTGTTTGACGTGCTGCTCGAAGCTGGCGCAAGTGACGTGTCAATAACCCCGATAATCATGAAGAAAAACAGACAGGGAAGCCTTCTGAAAGTAATTTCGCGAAAGGAAAATAGGGAAGATATCTTAAATGTAATTTTTAAAGAGACCGGCAGTTTAGGCATCAGGATAGCACCAAACATTCACAGAGGCGTTGCCAAAAGAGAATTTGAAACAGAAACGGTCATCATCAATGGCAAGGATTATGACGTGACATTCAAGACAGGCTATGTCAACGGCGAGGTCATCTCCAGAAGGCCGGAATATGAAGACTTAAAAAGGATTGCAAATGACAGCGGCCTGGCCCTGAAGGACATTAGGGAGCTGATAAGATGAAAAAGGCAATTTCAGTCTTATCCGGAGGCCTTGACTGCACCGTTGCAACAAGCGTCTTTGACGGGGATTTCGAAATCCATGCAATAACATTCAATTATGGCCAAAAGGCAGCCAAACAGGAAATCAGCGCTTCAAAAAGAATCTGTGAAAGGATGGGATGGACCCATGAGGTAATCAATCTGCCTTGGCTTTCAAAAATCAGTACCTCAAGCCTGAATACAAACGAAGACGTTCCCGAACCTGAGGAAAATGATTTGGATGATTTGGACAAAAGCGGAGAAACTGCAGAAAGCGTCTGGGTTCCTGCAAGAAACACCGTCTTTACGTCAATCGCCCTTTCATATGCCGAAAGCATCGGGGCGGAAATAATCATTGTCGGCTGGAACGATGAGGAGGGAGCCACATTTCCCGACAATTCCAAGGAATACCTGGAGAAATTCAACAGCCTGATTGATGTCGGCTCGCCTGAAAAAATAAGGATTGAAGCACCAGCCATTGATTTGAATAAAGAGGAAATTGTTGAACTTGGCATTAAGGTTGGTGCTCCAATGGAGTTGAGCTACTCCTGCTATAAAGGTGAAGAGAAACCCTGCGGCGTTTGCGAGAGTTGCATGAGGCGAAAACGAGCATTCAAAAAATTAAAAATAAAATATGATTAGTCATCATATTTTTTAAGTTCTTCATTCCATTCACTGTCATCCAAACTCTTATTGTATCTCAAATGATTTGCAGCACGGTTTAAAGAGCAGTAGACATCATTGAAACCTTTTCTTGATTTTTTATAGTTGGCCGTACGGCTCCTTCTGATTCCAATGCTTCCTGCCTCTGAGTATGAATCGATGTTTGCACCGATATAAATGAATTCCCAGCTGTGGTTTCTAATCAGGTTGCGGACATGCTCCTTTGAAAATTCGCGGGAAGCGTTTTCCAAACCGTCGGTCATTATCACAAACATCACCTTGTTGTCGATTTCCTTATCAAGGGTATTGATTGTCCTTCCGATTGCATCCATAAGTGCGGTGCATCCTCTCACCCAGTATTCCCTTTCGGTCAATTCGTCCACATCTTCAATGGCTTTTCTTTTGTATAACACTTCGTACTGGTCATCGAAAAGGATGGTGGTTACGCGGGTGTTTAGGCCTTTGTCCATTTCTCTTTTGATGAAGGAATTGAAACCTCCGATTGTATCGCTTTCAGAACCTCTCATGGATCCACTACGGTCCATTAAAAATATCAAATCTAAGTTTTCGGTTGATGGTATTTCTTTCATTTTTTCACTCCTGTTGATTTTATGTTTATAAGTTGTGTATAACTTACACACAATATATTAACATCTTATAGTATATAAAGGTTTCCATGGTGTAAAAAAAGAGTTGAAAAAAGTTATTCGAGTTTGTCCAAAACGTCTAAGCCGTCATCAGACAGCCTGTAGAGACGTCCTTTTCTAGCCTTGGGATTCAGGCACTCTACAAGGTCCTTATCCTTAAGCTGCCTCAGCACATTGGATATGTGATTCTGCAAAATGCCGCTGTCATGAGCAATCTCCTTAGGCATCTTGACATCCTCGCCGATAGCCTTAAGGGTGCGAACCCTATACTTTGATCTGTTAACGTATTTCATAGTATTTTCATCCAAAATATCACCTTCAAAGTTTATTTCCACAATTAATGCAAAATGCATCTCCCGGTTCGGCCAAAGCGCCGCAATTCGGGCATTTCAGCTCAACATCCAATCGGGCTCCGCAGTTTATGCAGAACTTGTCATCCTTTTCAGCCCGGGCTCCACATTCAGTACAGTACTTGACATTCAGGTGAGAGTCTGCAAATTCCTGCTTTGGTGCGGGGGAATCGCCTAAAACCGGCTGGGAGTGGAAGTCCTTTTCGTTTTCGATTTCATGAATAAGCTCATTCATCACCGCAATCCTTTTTGAATCGGCAGGGTGTGTCGAGAAAAAATCATGCTCATTGGAGTTCTGGGCTGCCATCGACTGCCAGAATGCCGGAATCGGAGAGATGTCATAGCCCGCCCAATGGATTATCAACATGCCCAGGCGGTCGGCTTCAAGCTCCTGGTCCCTTCCCCATGGATTCATCAGCAGAAATTCCGAGCCTATGCTTGCGGCATACGTGGCGGATCTTGTAAGGGATCCGAGCTCTCCCATGCCCATCAAATCCATGGCAAGGCTTCCGATCCATGCGGCGGAGGTTATTGCGCTTTTGGCCGTCTGCGCACTGGCTTTTGTTCTTGAATGGTCAAGAAGCGCATGAGCCATTTCATGTCCCAAAATGAATGCCACCTTGTCTTCTGTATTTGCAATTGACAATATGCCCGAAAACATCACTATCTTTCCTCCAGGCATGCAGAAGGCATTTACGGTATCGTCGGCAACCAGATGAAAGTCCCAATCGTAGTAGTCCTCAACATAATCATGCCTGCCTATCTCTGTGAGGTAGTTGTCGACAGCCTGAATCAGTTTGATGGCCACGCCACGGACAATCTGGCCGTTGGGAGTATTGTCCAAGAGCTGCGCCTTATTAATCATGTTATAATATTCGTTATAGGAGTCCCTCAGGAAATTATCATCGTTGACAATGTCAAAATGGGATTTTCCCGTAAAGGGATTTATGCTGCTTCTGTCATTCTTTGCCATGATATATTTTATTAACACTTTGTGTATAAATATCTTTTCAATTTATTGGCGAAACTGCCGAGGCACCCTAATTTAAAAAAAACAAAAATCAAAAATTAAGCCAAAAAGACTAATAATTTCAATAATATTTATATAATTTAATGGCAAAAAATAATAAATGAGTACAAGTTGATTTGTATCTTAATAGATTTTTATTTAGTTAAAAATTTAATTCTATAAACATAATTTTAAAATTAGCGCGTGGGAATTATCATGAGCAGAACAAAAAAATTAATAATAGCTATTCTTTTAGTTATTCTTGTGGGACTAGTAGCTTCAATATTTGGAGCATTGAATTCCGGTCCGGATTTAACACAAGAAGATAGTGAGGTCCTCATATTGGCTGCAGATAAATATGAGCAATCCAACGGGGGAGTGGACATGGCATTCATGATTCACTTAAAGAACGGAAGCTTTGACGGCTACGATCCTATTTATCCTGGTGACATGACACATCCATCACAGCCCGCTTCGAGTGCGATAGGCGGCGGAAAGATGTTCATGCACGACTGCCTTTATGACGGCGTTGAAGACGGTATGCAGTATGCAAAGGAAATTGTTGAAGCAAACACCAACTTCACTCCGGATGCAGTGGTTGTTGTGTACGATGAGGGTGTGGACAATGTTATCAATACCATTCGACCGTTGACTGTAAACGGTGAAGTGAAAAACATCAGCGCCGCAGACATTATTCGTGAAAACGATGCATATGCAGGATACGAAGGCAATGAAGATGTAACAGGAACAATGTCTAGAGGAGATGCAGTTATGGTATTGGTTAAAGCCCTTGCAGAAGCAGCAGCTGATCCGGCCAAAAAAGCCAAGATGGCAGATGCCGCCCTGCAGGAATACAACAAAGGAAACATCATAATGCAACCTGAAGGTTCCTTTACAAAATTGCTTGCTACAAAAGGAATAGAAAGCATAGGCAAATAAAAAAAAACAAATCTTTAAAGGATTACATGTAATTCTTTAAAGAACTTTTCTCTTTTTTTAAGTTTCATAACATGATATTACCTTGTGAATAACAACTTTTTTTAATAATCAGAAACAATCATATTAATATGAAGAGATTATTTCTCATTCTGATTGTGACATCTTTGCTAGTCGGCTGCGTCCATGCAGGCGAAAAGATTGAAATAAACGGTGCTGAGTTTGAACTGCCCGCCAAATACTCAGGGGGCGAATCAGACAACAACTCTTATGAATTGGATGACACATTCTCAATACGCTGCATAGACAACAATGCCCCTAAGGCAATCGGGCTTTGGGCATCGGAATGTGACAGCAGCGAGGATTTAAATATCGAAGGCCATCCGGTAAGGCATTTCTACCAGTATAATGAACATGTCCACGACAACCAGTCTCATGCATATTTTGTATCGGGAGATTCCGCCTATGAGATTGTATGGACGGGTTCGGAAATTGACGGCGACATCAAAAAGGTGATTGAAAGCGCACCCCAAAGCGAAATTGCTGACGATGATTTCTATAGTGGGTTGGATGTATGCCTCGATATATACAAAGAGCAAAGAAAGGAGCAACTGAACAGGGATGGGGAATACAATTATCTTGAAGCGAAATACAAATCGCAATCCGACAACCAACCGCAGGACGATACCCGCTTCAAGGAGATACTGTTCACATACTATGTGAACAGATAGTTCAAGTCAAACTGTAATTTGAGGTTAAAAAAATGGCATCAAGCAAAGAATATCTGGAATACATACTCGAACAGCTGTCTGATCTGGATGACATATCCCACAGGGCAATGATGGGGGAATACATCATCTACTATCGCGGAAAGATTGTCGGCGGCATCTACGACGACCGCTTTCTCATAAAGCCTGTGAAATCCGCAATGGAAATGATGCCCGATGCGGATATGGAACTGCCCTATAAGGGTGCAAAGGAGATGATCCTGGTTCAGGATGTGGAAAACAGGGATTTTTTAAATGAGCTGTTTGAAGCCATGTATGACGAGCTTCCCTCTCCAAGAAAAAAGCGCAGATGACCCCATGACATCAGTTGAAAAACTCTTTGATTGTGGCGATGAGGGAAAATTATGATTTGTGAAAAATCTAATATGCAATTATCATTGCAGTTGCCACAGTAATAATCAAAAACGATATATTATTAAATGAACAAAACTATATTTATTATAATAGAAAATTATACAGAAATGGAGTAGGTAGTATAGACACCAATAGAAAAATATCATTAAATCGCTCTAATGAACTGGATGAAATAGCTATTGATGATAATGAACATAAAGCAGAAGTCAGAATAGGATTCAGTGAATTTTCTAAAGGATTATATGAAAATACTAAAAATAAAATTCTAAAGGAACTGAATGCGAGTGAAGAAGACTGGAACGACTATAAATGGCAATTAAAAAATCGCATAATTAGTGTAGATGAAATTTCAAAATACACTGACCTTACTGATGAGGAATACGACAATATCAAGAAAGTCGTCGCAAAATACAGATTTGCGATAACCCCATATTATTTTTCATTGATTGACTTTGACAATCCGAACTGTCCCGTGAAACTGCAGGCAATTCCAGACATCAAAGAATTGGATGAAGAGGGAGAATTGGATCCGATGAAGGAGGAACAGTCCAATCCTTCAGGAAGAATCACCAGAAGATACCCGAATAAATTAATCATCAATGTCACCAATGCATGCCCCGTGTACTGCAGGCACTGCCAACGCCGCAGGCTTATAGGCAATGCCGACAAGAACACTTCCAAGGAAGACATCGACATCTCAATAGATTTTATAAGAAATCATCCTGCCATAAGGGAAGTGCTGATTACCGGAGGGGACGCATTACTGTTGAACAATAACAGATTGGAATACATATTTAATGAATTATCCCAGATAAGCCATGTTGAAGTAATCCGAATCGGTACGAGAGTGCTTGCCACACTTCCATTCAGAATCGATGAGGAACTGGCCTGCCTGCTTAGGAAATATAGGGTGCAGCTCTCAACGCAATTCAATCATGCCTGTGAAATCACTCCCGAAGCGGTCAGGGCAATTGACATACTGGTCGACCACGGAGTACTTGTAAGAAATCAGATGGTGCTGCTGCATAATGTCAATGACGACAAGTACTGTATCCAGAAGACCAATGAGGAACTGCACAAGTATCGCGTAATCAACTATTATCTGTTCCATCCAAAAGATGTCAAAAGCACCAAGCACTTTCAGGTAGACATTTCCAAAGGTCTTGAAATCATGAAGCATCTGGAAGGCAGGACAAGCGGAATGTGCAAGCCTACATACGTATACAACGCGCCTGGAGGCCTTGGCAAGGTGCCGCTAGTGCCAATGGAAAACATCGACTGCACCGAGGACAGATACAGGTTCACGACATGGGAAAATAAAATAATTACGAAAGATTTCAAACATTAACACTTTCCAGCCCACTTAGAAACTCGCTTTTGAAAAATATTTTAATGATTAAAAATGCTTAAAACAAGTACTCGCCGGTACCGACCAACATTTGTGTAAAATATCATAAAATTAGTTTTAAAAAAAAAGTTTAAAATTCTTGCATCAAAAAATCCTTCAATTTAACATTAAATTATTAAAAATAACATTTCAAAAAGCTTCAATTTAAAAAATGAGACAAAATATTGTCTTAGAATAATCAATGGAAATATTTATATGCCTCCAGTTACTTACATATTACATGAAAGATTAGGAGGTAAAAGCCAGTATTGGTTCAGCCTACACGTCCTTGTCACCGCTGGTGGCGACATTCCATGAAATTTTATTTCAGAGGTCTATTAGGTGGCTGTAGGTTCTTCAGTCTTCCCATACTATTTTTATAATCATTTAAAGACTTCAAAGACCTTTTTATTATTGATTATGTCAATAAATTCAGAATTATCATGCTCTAAACTTTGAAAAACAGACCATGCAATCAAGTCTGCTATTTGTAATCCTTTATACTTAAAAGAATCAACATGGTTGATGTTTACCAGGTAACCATTAGCATTATCAAGACTTGATGAAAATCTTTCATTGAAATTAAGAATTTCCTCATGTTTACTTTTAGACTTATCGACAATAACTGTTGTTGGAGAAGTTATAGTGATTTTTTCGGCTAATTTGGAAGCTAAGCTATCATACAATACATTATAGTTATAGAAACCAGGTATATTATGAAGATTTTGCTTGTCAAGAATATGGCAACGACATGATAGTCGATGTTATTGACCTTGCCCATATCTTCTTGATTACATCGCGATTTGTCTTGTTTCCCTTAACCTCCAAATCCCTGCCTATGATGTTACGGTACTTGTTTCGAGCATCTTTAATTATCCTATTCAGATTTTTAGGATCATCAACAATGATTGCTCCAACAACAAAATACCTAGAGCCCAAATAATTATCTCCCAAATCTCCGCTTTCGTCAATGTAGATATATTTCATCAACCATAATGTATGTTCAAATTATTTAAAAAGTTTTTCTGTATTTAAATTTAAAATAAAAGCAAGATTGCTCCCATTATGTAAAATTGAGCTCATTTAAGACTATAATACTTATATACCAGTACCAAAACTGGAAAAGTCAGTGACATTATCTGATGTTAACATTACCATCAGGGTTTGGAGATTGGAAAGTGACTTTTGAAAAGCCTTTGATATATATACTGAAAATGGTGTTAGAAGCGCCCAAAAATGAGATTTATAAATCTAAGTATTTAATTTGAACAATGAAAAAATAGAACATATTTCAATCACAGACCCTAACTTAAAGGACATGGTCTCATTAATATGATGAAAGAATAAGTAAAAAAAGCCAATACTCATTGCATTTATTGGTCGGTACCTATCCATGCTTAAAACAAGTACTGGTCTTTTTGGAATAGCAGTTATTGCAGCTGTAACAGATTGCAGTTCCCTCGCCATCCCTTTTCCAGTCGGCCAGAAAGTCAGCCTGTGCAACGAAGGGCTTGGACATTGAAACGAATTCAACTTTTGAATTGTTTAAGACATCATTGATTTTAGCCATCTCCCTTAAAGATCCTCCTAAAACCACCGGAATGTCAACGGCATCAATCAAGTCATCGACATAAACCAGAAACGGATGCTTCACGCCCTTGTCATAGATTTGAGATATTGTCCTTGCAGTCAATTGAATGCTGTCTGCACCTGCCTTCTCCAACTCCCTTGCAATGGCAATGCTCTCATCCGCAGTCATGCCTCCTTTCCTCACATCCCACGGATTTATCCTACAGCTCACATGCATGTCCATGGTCTTTTTGATGACTTTAATAATCTCAGATGAAATTCTGACCCTGTTTTCAGTGTTTCCACCATAGTCATCAGTCCTCTGATTGAAATACGGATTCATGAAGCGGGCCAGATAAAAGTTATTGCCCATATTAATCTGTATCCCATCGAATCCTGCAAACGAGAACTTCTTGGCGGCAACTATCACTTCAGCCTGCAGTTTCCTTATCCCTTCAAGAGTCAAATCATTTGCCTCAGCCTTCTGGTTGTCGCCGTCATCATAGTAGAAAAACGCAAGCTGTCCGAGTATAGGCACGTCGTTATTGTGGCAGATGTCTGTAATCATCCGGTAATCCTTGATGAATCCCCTGTAATCCAGATTTGAGGAATACTCGGAAAACCTGTCCTTGTAGTCCATTGCAAATATTTCAGAAACTATCAGACCAACACCGCTTGATGCAATCCTTTCATACCTGTCAAATATTGCCGGTGAGAGAAACCTTCCCTCTTCGGTTTCTGTTTCCCATGTGCCCGTCCTTACAATTCTGCTTTTAAGGTCCAAATCGCCGAATCGGCATTCATCAAAAATGTCCTTCATAATATCAGCCAAAAAAAAATGAATAAAAAAAAGAATTGAAAGGTAATCTAGTTGATTACCATTATACAGTCGTTTATCTTAAGCTCATCGCCGTCTTCTACGAAAATTTCCTTTACAACACCATCAGATTCAGCCTGGACATTGTTTTCCATTTTCATGGCTTCAACAACGCAAATGGTGTCTCCGGCTTTTACTTCATCGCCTTCTTCAACTGTGAGCCTAATCAGGATACCGTCCATTGAAGACAATACCACACCCGGTTTCTTCTTGCATTCTTCCACCACTATAGGGCCGGTGCCACCTCCGGTAGTCAGTATCTTGACATTGAAGATATCTCCATCGACTTCAACGTCATATTCTGTTGGAAGGTCGTCAATGACCGTTCCGGTTCCTGTTCCGGTTCCAGGTCCCGGACCTCCAGGAATCTTTTCAGGCTCCAACTCGCATTTAAGGAATTTAGGAGCTATCAGAGGATATAAAGCATAAGTCAAGGCGTCTTCTTCAGATTCGACGAATCCCTTTTCTTCCCCTTCAGACTTGAATTTCTCGAATTCATCTTCAAGCAAATCTGCAGGCCTGCAGGTGATTACCTCTTCATCGCCGATGACCTTCTTGAAGACTTCAGGGTCAACCGGTGCCGGGGATTTGCCGTACATTCCCTTCATGTATTCAATGACCTCATTGGTTACGGTCTTATACCTTTCCCCTTCAAGGACGTTCTTTACAGCCTGAGTTCCGACAATCTGACTTGTTGGGGTTACCAAAGGAGGGTATCCCATGTCCTTTCTGACTCTTGGCATCTCTTCCAATACATCAGTGTATCTGTCCATGGCATTCTGCACCTTAAGCTGGGAAATGAGGTTTGAAAGCATTCCGCCAGGGATTTGATACAAGAGCACATCTGTGTCGACGCTTTCTGAAATAGGGTCCAAAAGTCCCCTGTACTTTTCCTTGAGGTCGACAAAGTACTTCTTGATTGAGGTCAATAATTTCAAATCGAGACCTGTATCGAATTCGGTTCCCTGAAGGGCTGCAACCATACTTTCTGTCGGCGGCTGTGAAGTACCCCATGCAAGAGGTGAAATTGCAGTGTCCAGAATGTCCACTCCGGCCTGACAGGCAGCATAATAGCTGATAGGTGTCATTCCGCTGGTACAATGACAATGCAGATCCACGAGCAAACCGGTTTCCTCTTTCAGCTTTGTTACCAAATCATAAGCGGCGGTAGGAGTAATCAATCCGGCCATATCCTTGATGGCCACTGAATCACAATCAAGGGCTTCCAAGTTTTTCGCAAGCTCTACGAAATTGTCCAATGAATGCACAGGACTTATTGTGTAACTTATTGTACCTTGAACATGTGCGCCCTGATCCTTTGCCACCTTGATTGCCTTTTCCATATTCCTTATATCGTTTAAAGCATCGAAAATTCTGAAAACATCAACTCCGTTCTCATAGGATTTTTCCACGAATTTTGTTACAATATCATCCGGATAATGCTTATATCCCACAAGATTCTGTCCTCTTAAAAGCATCTGTATTGGAGTGTGATTGAATGATGCCTTGAGTTCCCTCAACCTTTCCCAAGGGTCATCATTTATATACCTAATACAAGTATCAAAAGTAGCTCCGCCCCAAGCTTCAACAGAGAAATATCCGACCTTATCCATCTCTTCTGCAATAGGAATCATGTCTTCAGTTCTCATCCTGGTTGCAAGCAAAGATTGGTGAGCATCACGAAGTGCTGTTTCTGTAAATCTTACTTTTGCCATTAATTACACCTCTCTTAGTTTGAATTTATAAAATAATCTTAAATTATCCAACTATAATATATGTTTTTTGTAATATATAAATTGAATATATAATATGCTTTAATCAAAGGTGAAAAAGAGAAAATTGAAAAAATTAAAATAATAAAGAAAAAGAGTTGTGAAAAATTATCTTTCCAGCTCGCCGGAAATGAATTTTTCAACGTTTTCGTATGCAACATCATCAGTGTACTGGACTGGAGGATGCTTCATTGTGTATGATGATATAGAAGTCAGCTGACCTCCGACGCCCCTTTCCAGACCGATTTTGCAGCACCTTACCGCATCGATTACACATCCGGCGGAATTTGGAGAGTCTTCCACACTCAATCTCAGTTCAATGTTCATAGGAACATCACCGAATGTGCGGCCTTCCATCCTGAGGAAGCATAATTTGTTATCGTTTTGCCATGGGACATAATCGCTAGGTCCTATGTGAATGTCACGGTCATCCATCCTTTCCGTAAGGACTGACTGGACAGCTTCTGTTTTGGATTCCTTTTTGGAGTCCAGCCTTTCACGGTTAAGCATGTTCAAAAAGTCAGTGTTACCACCTGTGTTGATCTGATAGGTCCTGTCCAATTTGACTCCCCTATCCATAAATAAACTAGCCAGTGTTCTGTGTGTAATGGTGGCACCAATTTGAGCTTTTATATCGTCACCAACAATAGGAATTCCCTTTTCTCTGAATTTGGCATCCCATTCATCATCGCTTACAATGAATACAGGCATGCAGTTGACATATGCGATTCCGGCATCAAGAGCACATTGCGCATAGTATCTTGCGGCCTTTTCGGAACCCACAGGCAGGTAGTTGACCAGTATTTCGGCACCGCTCTTTTTGAGGACGTCAACGACATCGACAGGTTCGGCATCGCTTACGACAAAAGTGTATTCATCGTCATATTTGGACATGTGCTCGGCAACGCCGTCAAGGACATGGCCCATGCTTACCTTGACATCATATTTCGGGATATCCTTCTGGAAAACTGTTGTGCAGTTCGGCTTGGCAAATATTGCCTCATCGATTGTTTTTCCAACCTTCCTTGCGTCCACATCAAAAGCTGCAACAACTTCAATGTCGCTTGGAAGATATCCTCCAATATCCCAATGCATCAATCCTATTGCATCTTCTGGATTCTTACCGTCATAATAATGTATACCTTGAATGAGGGAACTTGCGCAGTTTCCCATTCCTACAATCGCTATTCTAATCTTGTTCAATTATAACACCAGCTAATAATAATTATAAAAATAATACTTTAATTAAATAAAATACTAATATATATCTTGGTTAAATATAATTTATATAATTTATCCTTATTCAGCCATTTCATTGACATTTTTCAAAAATCCAATCGCATCTTCAAAGGCACCATACTTCTCTTCAGCCGAGGCGAACTGGTTGTCTATCAAATCCAGGGTGTTGTGATTTTCGATTACCTTTGGAAATTCCATGTAATTGGGACCGAACGCGCTGACGAGATGGTGATTGCAGTCCTTTGGACATTTGAACCTGTGGTCTTCAAATTCAATCGAAGTCAAGGGGAATGTCTTGTCATAGTCAAAGACCCTTATTTTCCAGTGAGGAACGCCTTCGAGAGTGTCTGAAAACTGCTTTGTTTTTGAATCCGTGAACCCGACTTCCCTGCGTGCAGAATCAATCCTATCAATGTATCTGGCCTTATTTTTCAGCATGTCATTGTAGAACCTGTACTGGGCGGGTGCAAACCTGTCATGAATGGCGTCCAGCTTGTCGTTCTCAATGAAATCAAGGGGAAAGACGTCAATCTTGACAAATGGCTTCATCCAGGCAATCTGGAGAAAGTTGTACTTTCCGTCAACCATCCGGTTGCCGTTTTTATCCTCAACATCATAGACGCTTGTAAAATCACTGAAATAATTGCGCCTGTTTTCAGAAAGCAAAGTCAGTCCGCAGTGGTCCTTCAAGCCATGTTCCTCAAGCTCCTTTGGCAAAACCTCTATCAGCTTGTCATAATCCTTTCTGAGGCATGCCAAATCGATATCATCATCCCATGGAATGAAACCCCCATGCCTTACAGCGCCAAGAAGCGTTCCGAAGCCAAGCCAGTAGTCAATGCCATGCTTGTCACAAATCTTATCCATGAAAATCAGCAACTCGACATACAGCTGGCGGAACTTATGGCGGGTAACGCTTGTTTCAGATTCCTTGGAAAACTCCGAAAGAAAGTCTTCAGTGGATATTCCATTGGACTGCTTGATTCTATCGGTAACATCAAAACTCATTTTCAGAATCTTCGGATTGAATTTTATGAAATCAGGCAGCTTGAGGTAATAGTCTTCTAAAGTCATGTTTTTCCCCATTTTCAATTAAAAATCGTTCGATAAATGATAATTTAACTAAAATTATATTTTTAAATACTCCCTATATAAAATTTAGGGAAAAATTATTTTAAAAGCTAAATATAAAAACAGTAATAATGAAAAAGGTCATTTACATTGCATTCAACTACAATCATGATACCGGAATCGCATCAAAGAGGCTGAGGGGAGTTTCAAAATACCTGCCTTCATTCGGCTGGCAACCGATTGTAATCGTTCCAAGGACATCCAACGAAACGGTTGAGCTGGACAACGTCAGGGTCATTGAAACCGACTATCAGGACATGATTTCAAAATTCATGAGGAAATCAAACAACACCGGTCGCAAGAGAGAGGTGAGCGGAAGAGACCAGTCAAACAAACTTGTCTCAAAGGGACTTTCCATTGCCGGAGAGATATTCGCATACCC
>CACWUH010000029.1 GCA_902764015.1 uncultured Methanobrevibacter sp.
AAACTAATAAACGCCGAGACTGGGATTTGAACCCAGGAGGGCTGAACGCCCACGAGATTTCCAGTCTCGCGCCTTACCAGGCTAGACTATCTCGGCATTGAAATAGTTAGCAATACTTGTACAGCATATTGTCTAGAACAATATGATATAATAATATATTTTCATTACCCTATATAAAGGTTTGCTTAAAACCATGATTTTTGAAAAAATAGGTTGCCTGCATATAATTTTTAATTTCATGATTAATAAATGGCAAAGTATATTTTAGCCTAGAATATATTATAATTAGGTGATAAAATGGATATCCTAGTAATAATAGTAATTGTAGTCTGTCTGATTATAATTATCGGAACATTAATTCATATGTACAATAACCTTGTACAACTTAGAAACCGTGTGAAAAACAGCTATGCGCAAATAGACGTTCAGCTTAAAAGAAGAAACGATCTAATACCTAATTTGGTGGAAACCGTGAAAGGCTATGCCGGACATGAAAAGGGCGTCCTTGAAGAAGTCACAAAAGCAAGGACAGGCGTGATGAATGCATCAACAGTCGAAGAGACAAGCGCTGCCGACAATCAGTTGACCGGCGCCTTGAAGACACTGTTTGCAGTTGCCGAGAACTACCCTGACCTGAAGGCAAACAGCAATTTCCAGCAATTGCAGGGCGAACTGACCGAAACCGAAGACAAGATCTCATATGCAAGGCAGTTCTACAACGACGTTGTCCTTAAATACAACAACGCTTGCCAAACATTCCCAAGCAGCATGATGGCAAAGATATTCGGATTTAAAGAGGAAACATACTTTGAAGCACCTGAAAGCGAAAGAGAAGTGCCGGAAGTTGAATTCTAGGGAGAGATTATATGAATGTTAAAAGGACATTCTGTATAATCCTACTTTTTTTAATTTTATTTTCAGCGATTGCGGCCGTATCGGCTGACGATGACAGAAGCTATTCGATTACCCAAGCATTTATTGATTTGACAGTTGAAAACAACGGCCTGCTGCATGTAGATGAAGAGTACGATTATGCATTCGATGGAAAATTCAATGGAGTCTACAGGGACATCCCCCTGAAATCCGGAGAAAGCATCGACAACATCCAGGTACGGGCGGAAGGGGCCTATCCTGTGCTTGAAGAAAGCGATGATGACGGGTATAAGCATCTGAAGATATATCTATACTCCGACAAGGCACATACCCAGGGAATAAGGGACTGCAACGTGAACGTTTATATCAGCTACGACATGAAAAATGTGGTCACACTCTTCAACGATGTTGGAGGGCTCCAATACAAGCTCTGGGGAGGCGAATGGGACGTCGGCGTCGATGAGATTCACGCCACAGTCAAGCTGCCCGGAGACAAGGGCAACGAATACTACCTCAATCCGCAGGACTACAACAGGACCAGCGATTTGAAGGGAGATACGATAACTGCCGAAACCACATCCATTCCAAAAGGGGAAATGTATGAACTGCTTGTCCTGATGCCTATAAGCGATTTCAATAATGCGCCATATGCAAAGCATGTGAATCAGGACGGAAGGGACTTGATAAAGAAGAACCTTGAAGACAGCATCAGCAGCAGGAACTTCTGGAACACGACATATATCATTTTGGGACTGCTGTCTGTCCTGAGTCCAATCGGTGCGGTGATTACATATCTCAAGTTCGGAAGGGAGCCGAAAGTGGCCTATGACGGAATATACGAAAGGGAGCTTCCGACAGATGATCCTCCTGAAATGGTCAACGCGCTTGTGGAAAACAAAGGAGACCTTGGAAAGCCCAACATGAAGGGATTTGAAGCTTCGATAATGAATCTCATTGACAGGAAAGTCTTCAAACTCTTTACCGCAGCCAATGCGGACATCGAAACCAACGAGCTGATATTGACATTCAACCACGACAAAAAAGATGAGCTCAGCCCAAGCGAAAGGATTGTGTTCAACACATTGGAGCACTTTGCCCATGACAATGCATTGAACCTGTCCAGGCTTAACGGCAGCCTGACATCCGAATATGAGGCAAAGTGGTTCATGAACCAGATTCAGAGTTGGGAAAACTCAGTGAAAAGCAGCTTTGACCTGTCGAAATACTTCAATGACACAGGCTCCAAATTGATAAGCGCAATCAGCATTGGAGGCATCGTTTTCGGAATCATAATAGCCATTCTCGGATTCATCACAAGACTGAACAACGGAATTTATGCACTGGCCGGAGGAATATTCCTGATAATATTTTCAATAATACTGCTCCGCCTTGACGACGACATCTTCGGAAGATGGACCGAAAGCGGCAGGACCTACTATCTCAAATGGAACAATCTGAAGAAGTTCTTGAAGGACAACAGTTTAATTGAAGAACACCCCCCGGAATCGATAGTCGTCTGGAAGAAGTACCTGATTTATGGTGCGGCTCTTGGAGTAGCAGACAAGGTCTACAAGTCCATGAAACTGCAGGTGCCGAACATCTCAGACTATGATGATGGAATCTTCTGGTACCACTACTATGGCGGATACGGCATCATGTACAGCGCATACAACAAGAGTTACTCAACAGTATATAACTCTTCAGACTCCGGAGGCTTCGGCGGCTTCGGAGGAGGATCCGGTGGTGGAGGTGGAGGAGCTTTCTAGCTTTTCCATTCCTTTTTTTATTTTTTTTTCAATCTTTAGAACGGCAGGCTCGCATATTTGTCATGCAGCGTGTAATGGTCAACATCCCAATTCTTTATTTTTCCAAGAGAGTTTCTGTAGGAGATTGCATCCGCACAGACCCAGCTGTTTCCTATTTTTACCTGAGTCCACACATGTCCGGTGACATCGCCGTCACTGAAGCGGCATGTTCCATGGACATACCTTGCATTCAGCCCTGCAGTCCGGAACATGGCAACCAGCAGATGGGAATGGTCAACGCAGTTTCCTTCCTTATGGTTCAATGTGGCCACTGAACCGTAGTGGGTGTCATAATAATAGCTGTATTCCAGGGTGTCCCTTACATAATTGAATATAGCTTTTGCCTTATCCTCATCATTTTTAAGGCCTTTTGTCAATTTCTTTACCAGTTTCTTGATTTTTGGAGCCCCCACATCGCAATGGCTGGATGAATGGCGATATGCGCTGGAGCCCTTTGCATTATGCTCATTGATTCCATTGCCCCATTTGGAAATGTCCACATGGATGGATTTGGACCTGGCGCTTGGAAGGTAGTTGTTGTTGCCCTTGTACTTGACAGATATCTTATATTTTCCTATGTCGACTACGGTTGTGAATTTCGCTTTGCCCTTCGATGAAACGCTTGAATAATATGTTTGCCCGTCGATGGCAAGCTCGATATTTCCTCCCGAGACGTGCTTGCCCTTTGTATTGGTCACCAGAACCTTGAAGATCTGGTAATTGTCCTTATAATACTTTCCGCATTTCCAATATATCTTGGAATGGGTCCGCTTGAAGACATCTATATCATGGGAGCCGGAAGTTCCCTCCAGTCGGGACTCCTTATTCGTCTTGTAGCCAACGGAATACTTTCCAATGTTCAGATTGATGGGTACTGAAGCAATTCCGTTATTGTCAGTTGTTTTATGGTAGGTTACACCGCCAATGTATAATTTCACACTTCTTTTGGCCAAAGGAACGCCACCGGCATTATAGAACACCTTCAATGGAGTGCCTGCACCATAGCCGAAATGTGTCGTGCCCTTAACAGTAAGAGAAGTCTTTGTGGTAGGGAAAATGATAACTGAGCGTGTCAGCTGTGATGATTTGAAAAACTTGTTCCCATCATATTGATATTTGACATTCAAAATCCCCTTTTTGAAGGAAGAAAGGTCCATATATGCGATTCCATCAGCACCTGTCTTTCTGTAATAGTTCTTTCCGTTGATTTTTATCCTGATGGTCTTTCCAACGTTGGAATCATCTCCTAGAGCAGTTGACAGCTGGACCTTGATTTGTCTCTTATCGTTTGGATAGAATGTGTAGTCGAACTTTGAAGACAGCTTGGTGGATGCCTTTCTCTTGTAGATTTTGATTACATTGGTGTTTGAAAGGCCGTCCTTGTTATAACAGACTATCTTGTATGTTCCTTTTTTAAGCTTTTTTAGAGATATGACTATCTTTCCGTTGGAATCGGTTTTAATCTTGTGGGTCTTTCCCTTGAACTTATACTTGACGTATGTCTTGGCCAGGGGCTTTCCGTTGGATCCGAGAAACTTCGCCTTGAACTTTTTATTCTGGCCCTGGACCTGCTTGACGTTTGACGAAGACAGTGTTGAAAGGATTGCAAAATTGGTGGTGAGCTTGTAGCCCATTATGGGATTGGTCGAAACGACCTTATATGAGCCCGGCTTGAGATTGACCTGCAGACTTGCAACACCATTATTGTCCGTTTTGACGTTATAGTCCTTGCCGTTGACAGTTATGGTGACAAGAGTATTTGCCAGGGCTTTTCCATGGCTGTCAAGGAACTGCGCCGAGTATGGAACGTTTGCACCGTAATATTTTGAAATGTCCTTTGCCTTGATGGTCGGAAGTATGTTGAATGTGGATGTCAGATTGCACAGATTATAATCATCATCTCCGCTGAATGATGCAAAAACAGTATATCTTCCCGGAGACAAGTCCAAATTGACATTGGCAACGCCGTCATTACCCGTTGTAGTAGCATATTTGACATTGTTTATGGTAAAATCAACAGCCTTGTTTGACAGACCTGAGCCTGAATCAGCATCCTTCAAGGTCACACTATATGAGCCTTTATAATAGATTTCATTTGAGGGCGAAACAAGCTCGGTTTGATTTCTGGCACTTTCATCTAAAGCATCCATATCGGCATCTGGAGCATCCAATGAAGCAGAATCATCGATTTGTAAAGAAACCTCATCAGTTGAGTCTGCTGCAGTCGAATTGATATCGCTTGCCTGGACTGCAGTTAGAGAAAAAACCACCGCCAATACCAGCAAAACAAAAAACATTTTTTTACTATTCAAAAATAATCTACCTCAAAAGAGTTATGGATGAGTATTAATTTATGATAATAATTTATATAACTTTTTTGGTTAAATTCAAATGACGACTAAAAATTTTCAAAATCAAAGAACCTTACATTTCCTAAGCCGTCACCTAAAACCAATATTCCATCTTTGACATTGATTGCCGTTGCAGGAATATCCAAATAATGAGTATATACACAATAATTATCTTCAATATCCCATAATTTTAATGTGTTATCCATCGAAGCGCTAATTAGATATTTTTCAAACGAACAGATATCTTTTATTTCCCCATCATGACCTTCTAAACTATTCAAATGATTTCCATCCAAATCAAATATTTCAATATCTCCATCTACATATCCAGCCACCAAATTATCCTCAAAAATCTTCATTTTAATAATTGGACGTTTAACAGGACTGTCAAATCCAAGCCCATTGGGATATTTTACTATGCTTCCATCTTCAAAACCTACAAAGACCCCATTACCGTTAAGATCTCTAGCCAAAGAGGTTGCATTCCTATCAAAGCAGATTTCATCATCATCCATTACCAGCCTTTTCGTTTCAATGAAGATTATGTCAGAGCCTTTGTGAGCGACATCAATGACCGTATCACTGCATGCAATATAATCATCAACCTTTTCATCAGTTACATCCAACACATTAATTTTATTAATAATCCTGCCGTCTTTTTGAGTTTCAAATCCTGCCGAAATCACTATTTTATCATCGAAGTCATATGATGCGCAAGCAACTCTCAAATCATTTGAAAATTCGGATTTGAATTTGCAACTATCAAAGTTCCAGACAAAAACTCCACCATCATCAGAACAGGTAATGACCACATCACCGTCAATTGCAATATGTAAAACGGCACCGTTATGCTTTTTATAATTATGGCTCTTATCCAAGTCAACAAGGTAGATGTTGTTCTTCTCATTTCCAATGACAATCCAGTTCTCTTCTCCACACCAATATTCTGCAATGGCCGAAGGAAAACTAATGCCCGTTTGAATCTCATTTATACCTTGCTCGCCTTCACCTGATTTGAAAATAGGATTTCTTGGATTAGGTAGATTCCAAAAGTTCAAACGCCCCATTTGAGACAAAACCATGATTCTGCGTGAATCTTCAAAGGCAACCGCATTATTGAAATTGTCCAGTGAACTGACAGTATGGCAAATATCAATCGGTTCACTTTTGGATGTTTTCGCCATATTCCATATTTTTTGCTCGCCACCATATGAAATAAGTATTAAAAACCTATCAATACAGGCCATGAACACAATATCATCATTTGAATTCATTATCCCCTCCCCATAACCTTTATCAAAACAATGCCGTTGACGATAGACACTTCTCTGTTCATATATATCCCATCCATCAACATCCCTTTCATCACAAACAAGAATGTGTCCCAATACAGGAGGGATTAAAAACTGATTAAAATTTTTTGACTCAATATCCTCTCTTCTTAGCTCATAGGTCCTTAAATCAATTGAAAACAACCCATCATGGGAAGATATGAAAAGTTTTTCATATGTTCTGGAATAATGAACATCAGTGATTTCAACTTCAATTCTGGGATAAGCACAAATAATTTCTCTCAAGTAAATATCAAATTTTACAATCCTCCCATTAGCGTATACAATAAACAAATCCAAATCATCACCAAAGAAGATCTTGATGATTCCCGAATCATATGTCGATAAAACTTCATAATAATCATCCTCAAAATCATATAAGTTTAATGTTCCGTCATCATTGCCCCAAATGATTTTTTTATCAGGGAAAAATACAATATCAGTAACAGATTTTTCAGGAAATGCACCCAATTTTTTAATTATTGGTGAATAAGGAGAATATAAGGAGTATTCCTTAGATTTAAACCATAAATTATCAGTTTCAGCAATTAACTCATCGAGCAAATCTCCAATGATTCCATTTTCAATACCTTTCAATCTGCCCCATAACTGAGCAGGAAGCTGGTCTTTGTGACTTGTCAAAACCTGAGCCGATAGCTCAAGCGCATTTCCTATTAATGCGATGGGATGATTTTCGACTTTGTGAAACTCATGGTCCTGACCAAAATGATAATCTGAAATCAGATTATAAACATCTGACAATTCCAGCTTATTCTTCATAAAGGCATATGAACCAAGAACTTTTTCCAACTCCTCATAATCGCCCGAGGAATTCAAATGAAATGGTAGCTCGTTTAAAGCCCTTAAGTTATTTTCATCGGGATTTGCAAATGAGAAATCATGATAAGGGTCCGCCTTTCTGTTAAAGTAGTCCAATAATAGGTCATTTTTATCTCCATATTTTTCGCGAGATGCTATTTTAAAGCTATCATAGAAAAAGTCATGGCAACCGTCTTTTCTCATCATGAACTGCCTAACTTTCATTATATTTAACCTTATAGCATCACGAATATCATTTTCATCAAAATCGGTTTGTGATTTGATAATATCGACCAATTCATCTTCAGCCAGACCTGCCCTTGCATTTGCCAAAAGTGAAAACATCAATGGAACAATATTCGTTTTTCTCCCATCAGACTCCAATCTGTCCAGAACATGCTTGAATGCGGAAACAGGCGAATTTCCAAATCTTCCGATTTCTTCGCTCAATTGGTCGAAAGAACCGAAAACCCTTAACTCCGAAAGCAGGACCTTTAAAAATAATGGATTTTCAGAAGCTTCAAAACTGCAGATTACGTCAATTTGTTCATCATCCAATGTTTTCAAGTAGTTTCCAAGATATTGATTAATCAGCCTTCGTTTACCCGGTTCGTCCAAACCTTTAATCTCAAAAGCATAGAACTTGCCCGGTTCAACTGCAATCATGGCCGAATCCTTTTTAACACTGATAATGATTTTCAAATTATCCGGAAGGTCGTATCTGCCCAGCCATCTGAGCATATCCTCTCCATCAATCATCTGATTGATGGCATCAATTATGATTACGCTGTCACTCTTATCAGAAATGGCCTTCAGAACATATTCAAAATTGATTTTCAGCTCATCCAGATTATTGGGATAGAATCCACCCATGTCGATATCTGCTTCATCGATTATTGATTTCCATAAAGAATATGCATTTGAACTAAAGTTCGATGCACCGCAGAACCTTTTGAATAACTTTTTATTGCGATATTTCGATTGGAAATTCATCGAAAAATTCGCAAGAAGCATTGTTTTTCCATAGCCTGCTTCAGCCACGACCAAACAGGGCTTGCCTTTTGAATCTGTGACATATTTTCTTAACAATGCACCGTATTCGGGACGCGGAATGAAACCCTCACTGTTTAAAAAACAGAAAATTTCCTCCTTGTTGAGATTTTCTTCAAAATCCCCTTGACTTTTAAATTCCTCATTATCCGGAAACTCAATGGAGATTTGATTCATTAACTGGCGAATTATAACATCTTTAAGAGGTTCATCCCCGCATTTGAAATCAGTCAATCCCCCTTTCCATTCACTGTTTTCAAAATGATATAGTTCCGAAATTTCCACATCCTCATCCCATGTTCCACCATACTCGAATACATTGACATATATCTTATCTTTTTCCTCACGGCATTCATTGGCTTTCCTTTCAGCCCATTCCCTCTCATAAATCCTTTCCTTAATTTCATTCAGCTTATAGTTTGCATGGCCAACATCGACTGCATCATCGTTTGTATAGATTAATCTCTGATGGTCAGAAATATTATTTGTATAATCATCATCCCTAAAGAAAAACAGAGAATATCTGTTTGGAGCAGGCATCTTTTCTTCATTGCCTACTATTTCAAAGAGAGGTGAAAGCAGGGAATGTTCAATTTCCATTTCAGTAATGGACTTATCATCCATATCCACAATCTGAGGATATTTCCTTTTTGTATCATCATCGATATCTTTATCAAAATCTGGAACCCAACCTCTTCGTTGGCCTAAAAAGCCTACAAAAAATGGACGGCTGTTATCTATATGGTGAAGGCAAGTTCCAAGAGTGGCCTTATTTTCAGCATCTTCCCTTCTTACACCCCACCTCAAATCAACATCAATCAGCCTTATTCTACGCTTTTCACACAACTCGCTCAGTTCGGGGAAAACTTCCTTGACAAGATAGTCCCTTTCAGCATGCATATCATTAAACGTGCTGCTGATGAATATTATGGCATATTTCCATCCATTAGAGTAAACTTCATTGTAAGATGCTCCAGTCATCTCCTCTTCATTACAGGCCGTTTCCAAGATATCTTCATCTGACAAAATGCTTAAACAGGATAAATGATTATGAGAATCTCTCTTCTCCCATTCCCTTCTTTTAATGGTATGATATCCGGATGCATTTTCCGGATTTTCATTTGAATCCTCATGTCCGGAATATTGGGAAATCCTACCCATCCCATAAACAGATTCATCAAAATTCAATTCAACATTATCAATTTCGATTAAATTATTATTTAAGATGGGCGGAGCAGAATCATCAGATTCGTTATTCAAAAGAACAATATCATCAGATATCCTTAAATAATTGCGATTGAATATTGCTGCTGCAGATTGGGAATGATTGCCTTCAAATCTATCTTCACCTAAGGCCAGAACCTCATAATTGACAATTGCGCCGCCAAACCTTTTTGAATAATTATCCTTGAAAACATTATTCTTTGAGTTCAGACGCCCATAATTGACAATTGCGCCACCATTCCATTGGGAAACGTTATTAATAAATTTACAATTTATCAAGTTTAATGATGCTCCGATTTGGACAAAAACAGCTCCACCATCATTAAATAGAACTGCATCAAGATCCAAATGCGTACATCCATTTTTAAATGTGATGTTTTTTAATGTTATGTTTCTCCCGGTTACTATGAAAATACGTGATTTATTTGCCCCATCAATCGTTTTTCCGTTTCCATCAATTACAAGGCCATCAATGTCTAAAATGACTCCTCCTTCATAAAAATCGCTTTCATAATTTTCAAAACGTATATCACGAGATAAGACAAAGTGTTTCGAGTCACCTTGATGTATTAGATTATCCAAATATCCAAAATCGAATTTAATATCATTATCTTGGGAATTATCAGCTTTTGGAGAGGTTTCCTCTTCATCCTGAGATTTGAGATTTTCATCTTTCACATTACCAGATTCAAACAACTTCCTAAATTTGTCTCCAAAACCCATAATCAACACCTGACTAATATTGACTATGAGGATAATATCATTTAAAATTAACTCCGAAGTTATCAAAAAGGAAAAAAATATCTTAGAGAACTATGTTATTTCCAGAACCTTGGATAGATTCCGTGTAGAACCTCCCAACTTCAGATAGATTTAAAAAATTAATGAAAAGTAAAAAAAATAATATATATGAACTATAATAACATCAATAGAGATAATCTTTGTTGAAACATAGCTTTTACAACTAAATTTTTAACTTTACTCAATTTAAATACATTAATTAACAAAGTATTCTTAAACAAAAAAAGGGGATTGAAATGACCAGCAGATATTTGAAAGAATTTGAAAAGTTAAACAAAACTACCAAAAGTATCCATGATTTAGGCGATTTCAAAGTTCTCATCATTTTAAAGGATGGAACAAACCTAACGGACTGGAAAGATGTTAAAGATAAAAAAAACATTATTTATGTCAGTGAAGATTTGTCTGACTGCACAAATTTACATCTAAAATACGGAGGTTTTGAATCCCTTAAGGCTATTATAGCTCCTGAAATATCTGATGAATTAACAGACATGAGTTGGATGTTTGAGGATTGTTCTTCTTTGGTTGATTTGTCATCATTAGCCAATTGGGATACCTCAAAAGTAACAGACATGGGAGGGCTGTTTACTGGTTGTTCTTCTTTGTCTAATTTGTCCCCACTATCCAATTGGGATACATCAAAAGTAACCACCATGATGGGTATGTTTTCTTTCTGTGAGGCTTTGACAGATCTGACCCCACTAGCCCACTGGGATACATCAAAAGTAACAAACATGAGCTGGATGTTTTCTGGTTGTGAGGCTTTGACTGACCTGACCCCACTAGCCAACTGGAATACCTCAAAAGTAAACACCATAGATGACTTGTTTGAGAATTGTTATCATTTGACTGACCTGACCCCATTAGCCAACTGGAATACCTCAAAAGTAACCACCATGAGCATGATGTTTGGGGGTTGTTCTTCATTGTCTAATTTGTCCCCACTATCCAATTGGGATACATCAAAAGTAACCACCATGATGGGTATGTTTTGGCGTTGTGCTTCTTTGTCGGATTTATCTCCATTATCCAACTGGGACACCTCACAAGTAACAAACATGCGGGCGATGTTTAAGGATTGTTCTTCTTTTTCAGATTTATCTCCATTATCCAACTGGGACACCTCACAAGTAACCACTATGAGCAGGATATTTGAGGGTTGTTCCTCATTGATAGATTTGTCTGCTTTGTCCATTTGGGATATTTCAAAAGTAACCGACATGTATAGTATGTTTGAGGGTTGTTCTTCATTGAGTGATTTGTCCCCATTAGCCAATTGGGATGTTTCAGAAGTGACCGACATGTATAGTATGTTTGAGGGTTGTTCTTCATTGAGTGATTTGTCCCCATTAGCCAATTGGGATACCTCACAAGTAGCATATATGTATAGGATGTTTAGGCATTGTTCTTGTTTGGTTAACCTTTCCTCATTATACGATTGGGACACATCAAAAGTGACCACCATGAGCATGATGTTTGAGGGTTGTTCCTCATTGATAGATTTGTCTGGTTTGGAAAATTGGGATATGTCACAAGTACACCGCATGGAATCTATGTTTGAGGGTTGCTCTTCATTGAGTGATTTATCCCCCTTATCCAACTGGGACACATCAAAAGTAACCGATATGAAGAGTATGTTTGAGAGTTGTTCTTCATTGAGTGATTTATCCCCCTTATCCAACTGGGACACATCAAAAGTAACCAATATGTATAGGATGTTTAGGCATTGTTCTTGTTTGGTTAACCTTTCCTCATTATACGATTGGGACACATCAAAAGTGACCCTCATGAGCTGGATGTTTGAGGGTTGTTCCTCATTGATAGATTTGTCTGGTTTGGAAAATTGGGATATGTCACAAGTACGCCGCATGGAATCTATGTTTGAGGGTTGCTCTTCTTTGATTGATTTGTCTCCATTAGAGGATTGGAATGTATCAAATACATCTAAAGAAGACATATTTAAAGAATGTTTACATATAAAAGAATATCCCGTATGGTATTTGTTGAATTAAATCCACAAACCAAAAATCATCAGATGAAACTTGCAAACTTATTTAAAAAATGAAAACTGTATTGGAAAAGTATTTATTAACAACATCTCAATGAAAATTCCTGAAATATTTCCAACCCAACAGATAGATATGAAACAGATAACATTGATTAAACTAAAAAAAATGATTAAAACAATGAAAAAATGAAAAATACCCAATCAAAACTTGATTAAACAATGAAATAATTTCAACTCGTATAGACAATTTAGAGCAAGTATTTACTTCCAAAATCTTGGATAAGTCTTGGTGCAAAATCCAGTAATTGAAATCTTAAGGGCATGACCAAAATTCCCGCAGGACAATACCAAAAAAAGCCGTTGGAATTATTAGATTTAAAAAAAAAGAAAAAATAGAGTTATTAAACTCTATTTTGATTATCCAAAGTTAGTTAACCTTTATTTTTGCATTAACAGTTAGCTTATTATACAGCTTGCTTCCGCCATATGTGATAGCTGCATTGTAAGTTCCCTTTTTATTCAGGTTTTTGATCTTGAAGGTTGCCTTACCCTTGCCGTTGGTGGTTGCTTTGTAGGTTTTGCCTTTAACCTTCAGAACAACGACTGCATTTTTAATGGCTTTGCCGTTGTTGTCTTTTAAAGTCATTGCATATGCTTTTGTTTTGACTTTCACTTTGAAGGTTTTTGCCTTAGCATCCATTTTTGGATTTGCCTTCTTAACTGTGACTTTAACCTCCTTGGTGGATTTGTCATAGACAGCATTGCCATTGAATGTTATCTTTGCGGCGTATGTATTAGGAGCCAATCCATTAGTCGATACTTTAATCTGACCTTTATTGTCAGTAGTGAATGTCTTAACACCGTTTAGATTAACAATGACTTTAGCGTTGGCAATTGGATTGCCTTTGCTGTCCTTCAATGTAATCACTAAATTTTTGTTGCCATTATAAGTAACAGTGATTGAATTTCCAGTTAGCTGTGTTTTAATCTTATTGACCACGACTGTTGCATTATTGGAACTGCTTTCAGCGTATTTGCCCTCACCGGCAAATATTGCATTAACAGTGTAGGTGCCAAAAGTTAAACCACTCAAAGTTAAGTTACCCTTACCATTGACAATGCCTATAAGGTAATCTTTACCATTAACATTAACGGTTGCAACATTATTAATAGCTTGGTTTAAAACAACGCCAACAAGCACACTATCCCCAACATAGACAGAATGATTATCAACACTTATTGACAAGTTAGTAGGAATCCTTTTAACTTCCAACTGTTTAACATCCGAAGAGTTGCCTAAATGTGTATTGTCACCATCAAATATTGCCTGAACATTATAAGTGCCATACGCCAAACTAGAAATAGTGAAAGTTCCAACACCCCTATTAACTGCAACATTATAAGAATAAGAACCAATATTCAGCCTAATAACTCCTGTAACAGTCGGATTTGTATTAACTTTAATGATAACCTCATCATCAACAAATACAGAATCCCTATTCAGACTAATGGATACTGAAGAGGAGATATTTCCGCCGGTGACTGTTAAATTTAATGGATTAGAAGTGCAACCAATGTATCTATCATCACCTGCGAATACTGCATTAATAGTGTAATTGCCCTTATCTAAGTCATATAAAATGAAACTACCCCTACCGTTGACAAGACCGACAGTATTGTTCCGGCCATTAACCTTAACAGTAACAACAGCATTAATGGATTGGTTCAGATTAATATTAACAATTGCAAAATCATTATAGGGCATTGAGTCCTTATTTATGCTAATGTTTAGATTGGTAGGTATACAATTGACAGATAACTGTTTAACATCAGAAGTGCTGCAGGCATATCTATCATCTCCGGCAAATTCTACCCAAACATCGTAAATATCCTTATTCAAATTGCTAACACTATACATACCGTTACCATCAACAATAGCAACATCATAGGATTTTTCGCCCACAAACAAATGAGCAACACCAGTAATGCCAGGGTCCATGGAAACACTAATATACGCATCATCTCCTGAAATAATCGAAGGTAGTAAATTAAAGTTAACAGTTGTGGCAATTCTATCAACATTAAAATTCCTTGAATCTGATACGTTAGCATGATACATATCATTGCCTGCGAATGTGGCAACAACAGTTAAAGTATCATTATTGACTGGAGTGTATACATGTGTGGCAACATTGGAATTTTCAACATATTCTGTGTAGTTTGCGCCGTTAATTGTAAATATCACATTACCAGTAGTGATATGGCTCAATTGGGCTTTTAATGTTACTGGTGTGTCTACACGAATTTCTTCATCAATATCTGTGACATTAATTGACAAATCATTTTTAATTACATAGATTAATGTGCTTGTTTGATATCCGGTGTAGTTCCGGTCGCCATCCAAACGGAAATAGATGACATAAGTGCCCTCATATTTATCGTCAATACAAATATCATAAGGTCTACTAGGAACACAATGCAATGTATCCCCATACTGCACGCCATTAACATAGACAACTAAATCACCGGTAGAATTATAGGTTTTAATGTTAAGTTCGATTTCATTTCCAACATAAAACTGATTTGTAGTAGAAGTGATGCTAATAAGCGAATTATTAGGAAGAATAGTAAATTTATAGGATGAACTTACATCGTTATTATACTTATCCCTGCTGATGAACTGTACATAAGCATTCATATCACCACCAGGCAAGCCAGGCAGGGCAACATTAGCCACACCATTAGACACTGTGCCATTGAATGTTTTTTTATTAACAGTGACATCAACAGTACCATTGGCATCATTTCCAATATGAACCTTTGCATAGGCCGTACGTGGATAAGTCACATCAGCAATATCCACCTCAATAGTGGGAGTTGCTCTTGAAACAGTGAACCTGATATCATTTAATGGCAAGTCTCCGTATTTATCATCACCGTAAAACAGTGCAGTGGCGACATAATTTCCAGCAGGCAGTTTGTCGGCCTCAATCAACGCATTCACTCTGCCATCATATAATTGAACATCATTAATCTTAATTGAAACATTTCCATTGAATGCATCATCACAATCAACAACAAACAGGGTGTTATCCAAAACGCTTACATTCAGTGCAGTGACACTGGCCACTAAATTAGCACCGACCAAATCCTCATCGGATATTCCCAATTTGCCAGAATCTGAGTTTTCATCAGTTTCAGGTGCAGGAATTTCCACATTGTCTTTTGTTGATCCGTTGTTAGTTGAATCCTCCAAACCAAGAGGATTGTCATTGTCAATCACTTGATTATCTTCATTAATTTCAACATTATCCTGCATATCAATTGCAGCTATTGCCGTATCATTTACATCCCAGGCACATGCGCTTGCCATAGTGAACAAGCACATAAATAGACATATGATAAGAAATAGTTTTTTGAATCTCATTTAATTTTACTCCAGTTTTTCATTTAACTTATAATATTTTAGTTAACCGATTATTTAATTATTTCCAAAAATGAGCCGCATCCATGGTTTGCATAGTTTCAGACAATTTTTTAAAAAAAAATGCAAAACCAAACTAGCATTTGAAAAACAGCAACAGTTTTAAGAATCTACTTCCAGAACCTTGGATAGGTATCCGGTTTCATCAAAACCTTATTGACATTGACCGCAAACCCGGAATCGGCTTCAAGAATCTCATTTGAAGTCAATAAGGAATTGCCTGCACCGACCAATTCCCCCTTGAGGGTTTCAATCGCTACAATATCATTTTTTTGAATGTTGTCTGCAAGCTCTGCAATTCCGCCGTTGGCCAAATCAGCACCGTGGCAAACCGCATCAACGGCAGAGTCTTTAATAATGATTTTAGGCAAGTAATCGGCTGCCCTTTCCATAGGCATTATCGCATCCCTCAGGAATGATTCGTCGCCGTCTTCCTTCCAGAAGTGGTATGCATCGGTGACATCCTGCAGGGTAACCAATTTGTTCTTTTCGTTAAATGACCCTACCTGCGTCCTTCTAAGTTCAGCCATATGGGCTCCAACACCCAATGCCTCGCCGATATTGTGGCAGTAAGTCCTCACATAAGTTCCCGCTTCACAGCCAATTCTAAAAAGAACATCTCTCCCTTCAATCTCATAGATTGTGGCATAGTAGATGTTAATTTCACCGGAGGCAACTGGAAAATCTTACCGGTAAACTCGGCAAAGACTTCACGAATGCGGTCCTCTGAAACGTCCTGATGAAAAGTCAAAAGACAGACATATTCCTTTGGAGCAGTCAATAAAAGTTGTATTGCGCGGGTTGCCTCATTCAATCCCACAGGCAAAATACCCGTGACCTTAGGATCGAGCGTCCCCCCATGGCCTGATTTTTCCAAGTCTAAAATGCGTTTAATCCATGAGTCGATTTCATGGGAAGTCGGGCCTGACGGCTTGTCCAAATTGATTACGCCCTTTGAGATGTATTCGTTTATCTCCCTGTCTTCCGGCTTGCAGCCGAATTCGGGGGATGTGAAGCTTTTAGACTTTGTCACCATGTTGAACTTCATGAAAAAAACCTTAAAAAATAGTAAATAAAAAAAGTTATGAATAATTTTGTCAATTATTCACTTTGAATTTATAAGTCAGCTAAAGCTGCTTTAA
>CACWUH010000030.1 GCA_902764015.1 uncultured Methanobrevibacter sp.
AAAACCCAAAAAAATACCTAAATACAAAAGTACACCCTATCTGAAATTCATCCCCGACCTTAAAGAGGTCGGGGTATTCTTTCATTATTAAGATAAAATAATCAAAAATAGAAAAAAAATAAGGAAGTAAATCCTTATTTACCCTTCTTTTTTACATTACCAACTTGCATTTCATACTTCCATTACCTACGAACTAATCAGAATAATGGTATATGAATAGCTGGAGTCGGTAAAGCAGCAGTTGCTCAGAAATCTCACTCTACACTGTTGATTTTATCAGTCATATTTTCAGAGAAATCCATCTTTGCAAAGGATTCGGTTTGAGGAAGAACCATGTCAAATTCCTGGACAGTATCCATTGCCCCGCTTCCATTTTCCATTGTCAAACCTAAAACGTGACCTCCCTTATCCTTAGCATCGTTGAGGAAATGCAAATGCCAACCGTACAGGTTAAGCTCGCTCATGTATTCAGGGAAGTAAACCGCAACGAGTGTTCCGGATTGGTTGGTGTAGTTGAATACCTTCTGGTCAACCTTTGCAACTTCCGTGAATTCCTTATATGGCTTTTCCTGCTTTTCAACGCTTCTGACAGTGATGTTTGAAAAGTCACCCTTAATTTTAGCGACATACATGTTATTGGTTCCGTATTTCTCGATTTCCTTATCCAATTGAGCCGTCAAATTTTCAAAATTGGTGGCTGAAATTTCAGGTATCTTCTCATCTTCATCGAAAGGAGTTACCGTTGAGAAAGGCACAGTCTCATTGTCACTCATGATGTTGATGCTTCCGTCAGCCGCCGCCTGATAGACCACACCGTCCAAAACAATCATTTCACCATTTACGCCTTCAAAAGTACCAAGTCCGGTATCTCCGCAGGCTTTTAACTCTCCGACAGTGACTACACCATCATATGCCCCATGCATGAATGACTGCATAAGGGAAACCTGGTGCATTGCATCATCCTTTGCCATAAGTCCGTTTTCTGCACTGACCGCCGAAACGGCCAGCAAAGACACGATTAAAATACTTGCAAACAATATCTTCTTATTTAGCATTATCTTTCCCCCATTTATTCTATAATATATAATTATGATTTTAATTGTATTTAAATCTCATTTTCGGCTTGGTGATTTGAATTTTCATCTCAAGGAATTTTTTTTACGCAATTTTTTCTTTAATTTTAATTTAAAACTAGTATCAGATATTTTAAGCAAGTTCAGTATTTTTTAGGAATTGCCACCATCTCATGAATTGCACATTAACTTAAAAAAGCAAGTTATTTGAAAAAAGGATGGGAATTTCATGATGAAAAAGAACAATTCTATTTAAGTTATATACAACAAAAGACAATATATTAACATCAATAGTTGTTTTTTTCAGGTTATACTGCTCACATGTTGGTTCGGGAAAAATAACTTATACGCCCTAAAATGGTGTGGATTATGGACAAAAAAACAATTATATTTGGAATAATAATCTTGGTCATTGCGGCAGGCATTATTCTAGTAATGTTGACTTCAGTTGATTATGACAGAATCGAAATAACACCAAATGGGACAAGCATAGAAGTTCCAGGCAACAACCAAACCAAATATGATGGAGATATCGAGAGTGCCAAAGTCTGGAATTGGGACGATGGTCTATTGGTTACATACAATAGTCATGAGGATCCGAATTTTATCAAAGTGACAGAATTGGGTTTTGACACCCTGAAGGATTTAATAAAACACGGGGAAAAGCAAAACATCGATGGTTTTACATGTTATGTGATAAATGCTGATGAACTGTTGGAAATCCACTTATTTGACATCATTAAAGTAAATTATAACGGAAAATTCTATTGCATCCCATTAACCAATGAGACCACCGGCGACAATATCCTAATCTGCTGCAAGGACAAGGACATGGCAGTCCACATGGCCAAATCGGTGCAGTACAAAAATGTCTATCCAAACAGTACCGATTTACAAATCAACATTAGCGAGGCAGAAAATATTACTGGAGATTTGCTGTCAAAAGCAAACGATTATGCAAACAATACCAATTTAAGCGAGGTTAAATCTGCAGTGGAAGAAAAAACCGGAGTCAAATTAGATGATGCTAAAACAGAAATAGGGCAGTACACCGGAAAGCTGCCTATATAACTGATTGAAAATATTTAAAAAAACAGGAATGATTACTATGGAAATCATTAAAGAAAAGCAAACCCCAAAAAGAAATTTTAAGAGAAGTCTGATTGTATTTATTGGAAATGTCCTAGGAATATATTTAATATTTTATTTAGGACTGGGAGTCGAAATCGGTGAATACGGCAGCGTAATTCTTTTAGTACTCTTCATCAGTCTAATTAACGCAATACTTTGGCCTATTTTAACCAGAATAGCAATGCCGTTTTTAGTCTTGACCTTCGGTATAGGAACATTGATATTGAATGGGCTCCTTCTTCAGATTTTCGCACCATTGTTTGAAATAGAAATTAAGGGTGCCGCCATTATTCTTGTCCCCCTGGCAATGGCTGCAGTCACAACTGTCCTGTCCTCATTAATAACAATCGAAGATGACAGCTCATATTACAGATCAGTCTTAAGAGATGCCGAAAAGAAAAGAAAAAGTGAAATCAAGGATTATCCTGGAGTGATAATTGTTGAAATCGATGGGCTTGCCTACGAAGTCCTGCGTGAAGCAATCGAAAGGGGAGACATGCCCACCGTCAAGGAAATGATTGACAGCAAGGATTATAATCTCAGAATGTGGGAAACCGATCTCTCTTCCCAAACAGGTGCCAGCCAGGCAGGAATCCTTCACGGAAATAATGAGGGCATCGTTGCATTCAGATGGATAGAAAAAAGCAACGGCAATCAGATGATGCAATGTTCTGGAATAACCAAAGTGCCAGAATTGGAAGAGAGAATTTCTGATGGAAACGGGTTGCTTGTGGATAATGGGGCAAGCAGATCAAACCTGTTTTCAGGAGATACTGACAATGTGATATTCACATTCAGTAAGATAATGGACTTTAAAAAATTATACAATAAGGCATGGTACTCCGTATTCTCCAATCCAAGCAATTTTGCACGTATAATATCCCTGTTCCTTGCAGACATAGTGCGTGAAATCTGGTCACAGATTACCCATTCAATAAAAAACATCCGCCCAAGAATAAAGCGCGGAATAGTATACATTCCAACAAGAGCGGCCACCAACGTATTCATGAGAGAAATCAATACCTCCACATTGATTGGGGACATGATGGTCGGAGACATTGATGTTGCATACTCAACATACCTTGGTTATGATGAAATAGCCCACCACTCCGGAGTCAGGGATAACGATGCATGGTTCGCCTTAAGGGAAATGGACAAGCAGATTAAGCATTTGACCGATGCAAACAAATACTGTCCTAGGGACTACCAGTTTGTCATTCAGTCAGACCACGGCCAAACAAACGGCGCCACATTCACCCAAAGATATGGCGAGACATTTGAAGATTTCGTCAAGTCACTGCTTCCTGAAGACATGAGCGTGTTTGCAAAAATGACTTCCAATGAAGACCACTTTGCAGGAGACTACACCCCATTTTCAAGAAAAGAGAAAAAGATAAAGAAAGAACAAAAAGAAGAACAGGAACTGAGCGACTCCGAAGTCATCGTATTGGCTTCAGGCAACCTTGCAATGATCTATCTGACACAATGGAGCCAAAGGTTGACCTACGAGGAACTAAACGAGTATTTCCCTGAACTGATACCTGGCCTCATTGGAAATGAATATGTCGGCTTTATCTTAGTCAGATCCCAGGAACACGGCGATATGGCCATTGGAAAGAATGGAACTTATTTCCTGGACAGCGGTGAAATTGAAGGCGAAAACCCTCTTGAAGGATTCGGAGACAACATTGTCAGGCATTTAAAGAGAACCAGCTCATTTGAACATACCCCTGATATTCTGGTCAACAGTTTCTACGACGAGGAATCCGATGAGGTATGCGCTTTTGAAGAACTTGTTGGAAGCCATGGAGGAGCCGGTGGAGACCAGTCAAAGCCATTCATATTGTACCCTTCAAGCTGGAATGTCGGTGACGATGAAATCATTGGTGCAGAAAACATTTATAAGCTGTTAAAAGAGAATTTGGCCGAATTGAAAAAATAATGTTGTCCAATTACGGCTGCAATATTAAGTGGATGCATCTGCATCTACCTCTTTTTTTCTTTAAAGTTCATAGAACATGATAATGCACAATTGTGGCATTTAACTAATTTAAAATGAGTAGTAATCCATCACATAATGTTTTTTGTTTAAAAAATAATAGTATAGCCGCCGACAGCAATCAGAGGCATTACTAATTTTTTTAATTGAAACCATGGAGTTTTTCTTTTCAATCATTAATTTTAAAGCCATGTGAAATTAATTCCTTATTGTCCATGAGTCTAACTTTTGTTATTAACAAATGTAGAGAACGAACGTTCTATAATATTAGAAAATTGCAAATAAAACATTTTTTCATTCATTAAGCAACAAAAAACTTTATAAAACAACAAAAAGAAACTATTTATTAAGAAAATATTGGATATACATAATAAACTTATTTATGTTTGATATTATTCTTAAAATTTTAATAATAATTTGGAGGATTAACATATGAGTGAAACAATTAAGGAACAGTCTTGGATTCCGCTAATAATAGTGGCTTTGGCTTCCTTTATCATAGCTTTGGACGCTACATTCATGAATGTGAGTATCGCTCAGGTTGTTGCAGATTTGCATACTGATGTAAGTACCATTCAAGCGACCATGTCGTTTTATACCCTCATCACTGCCGCATTCATGCTGCTAAGTGCCAAGCTTCAGGACATAGTTGGTAAAAAGAAACTGTTTTTAATCGGTACTGCACTTTATGGTGTCGGTACATTAACTGCAGCAATAAGTCCCAGCGATACAATATTGTTTATAGGATGGGCAGTAATAGAAGGTGTCGCTGGGGCATTAATGATGCCTGCAACCGTTTCCATAATCAGTGGAACATATTCCGGTGAAAGACGTACAGTCGCTTTGGCAATCGTTGGTGTCATGGGCGCAATTGCAGCAGCTATCGGTCCACTCTTCGGTGGGGTAATGACAACATTCCTCAGTTGGAGATACGGATTTGCATGCGAATTAATAGTCGTTATCATTATTTTAGTACTACAAAGTAAAATACCTCATTTCGAACCTACTGAATCCAGAAGCGAATTGGACATTACAGGTGCCATAATTTCATTTATAGGTCTTGTTCTGTTAGTATTAGGTATTTTGTCACTGACCAAAGATTTCAGCACCAGCATAGTTGTAATAATTTTAGGCCTAGTCGCCTTAGCAGGCTTTGCATGGTTTGAACTCAGAAGAAAAAGAGGCGGCAAGGTGCCGTTGTTTGATATTGAATTATTGAAAGACAGAAATTTACGTGTAGGAACTTCCATTATGCTATTGGCTTACCTTTCAATGGGTGGTGCATTGTTTGCAGTTTCCCTGTTCTTGCAAAGCGTATTGCAGTTAAATGCATTCGATACAGGTTTGACCACACTTCCATTGACTGTGGGATTGCTTATTTTTGCAGTTGCAGCCCCAAGCTTTTCCGGAAAACTGGGCCATAAGAAACTCATGGCAATAGGATGTATAATAGCAATCGTTGGATGCCTGTTGTTAAGCAATCAGTTCAAACTGAATACGACAATGATGGATTTACTGCCTGGAATGTTTATACTGGGAGCAGGACTTGGTTTTGCAATGGCTTTAAGTGTGGATGTTGCATTAATCAACATTCCTCCTGAAGGTCAAAACAACGCATCAGGCCTTACTTCAACCGGCCAGTCATTAGGTGAATCCATGGGTACAGCAATTATTGGGATAATTCTAATTCTCGGAGTTATTGGAGGCGTTTCCCATGCAGTCGACATCTATGCCCCAGACCAATCAGGAAATGAAACATTCCAGCTTGAAGTATTGGATCACTTCCAAAAGGTAGGTAATTTAAACGATGCTAAAGCCGACCATACTGTTGTGGAAATCGTAGATACCATTCTTCAGGATGCGATGGCATTCGTAATGCAGGTGACGGCCATCCTGATGGGAATCGTATTTATTCTGACGTTGCGGCTTGAGGATAAAAAGGTTAAGACATGATGAGAGTTTATCTCTCATTTATTTTTTTAAATTTCTTTTTTGAGTGTTAAAAAGTGAATACAACAAATTTTGGAGGAAAAAATATGGAGTCAAACAAAATAGCCGGAATATTATCTGCAATTTTAGGATTAATTTTTATAATTTTCCCTATTTTCGGTACTGCAGCAGTATCCGTCCTTATGGGAATAAGTTTAATACTGTTTGGTATAGTGTTAATAATAGCTGGATTTACAGCATTTAATATTATTATTGGAATATTATCCATTATAGTCGGATTGATATTCATCACCAACATTGCGGCATTATCATTCGTTTTCGCACTACAATTCTATATCATTGGTATCCTGCTGATTTTGGCAGGTATTGCAGGTCTTATTTCAGGCGGACAGATATCAAAACTTGCTTCAATAGGTATTGTAATCCTGGGTATAATATCATTTGCTCTTGGAGGATTATCAATCGATCAGCCAATGTTCGCTGCAATTCTTATAGGCGTGGCTTTAATAATTGAAGGAATAGGACTATATATTGAATAGGAATTTAATAAGCAATCTTTTGATTGCTTTATTTTTATTTTAAACTTTCCTATTGAAACTTTTTATTTTCATTTTATTTCAACCCATTATTTGACAAAATCATAATCTTTTCAACAATTAGAAACCCAAGAGAATCAATTGAATTTTAAAAAGATATATAGTTAAAAGGACATATTTTTAACTATTAAGGTATAAATAAATAATTATGAGGATATTGAAAAAAATATCTGAAAGATTTATTTCCACTAGTTGATGGTGAAAGTTGGTTATGAAATATTAAAAGGAGATTAACATGAATATACTAGGAATAATTAAGGATGCTTTTCTATTTCCATCAAGAAACATTGGAAGATTTGCGATTTATCTTCTTTTGACAGTTTTGGTGGTAGGGTTTGTGTTTGGAGGATTTGTAACAAATGCATTTGGATTATTTGATAATGAGAACTTTTTGATTGGAGGAATATATTTTATAATCGCCATGCTAATCGGATTTATACTTGCCGGTTATGACATCAAGGTCATTAAATCGGGAATTGAACTTGATGAGAATATTCCTGTTTTTGAATTGTTTGAAGACTTTATGACCGGATTTAACAATGTTCTTGTTTCAATAGTGTACTTTATAATTCCTGCATTGATTGTTCTACTTGTAGGCTATGACACAAAACTTTTCGACAACATCACAGGCGTTGTTGTGGAATTTATTTCACAGATAGTAAATGTTTATATTTTAGGCGGATCTACAGATCTTGCAGTCAATGCGCTGTCCCATGCAATGACCGAGTTAGTGGGTTCTTTAGCAGTTACCCTTACTGCCGCTTTAGTCATATTTGCAATCTTTGCAATCCTTCAGGCCATGGCAGAAGCAAGACTGGCAAATACCGGCAGCGTAAGAGAAGCCCTAAATATTCTTGAATCAGCAAAAGACATAAAAAGAATCGGTGTGGGCAAGACAATCCTAGTGATTATATTAGTTGTTCTGATTATTGCCATTATTGAGACTATTTTAATGAGCGTCCTCGGCAAATTCCTATTCTTATATATAATTTTTTACATTATAATAACTCCATACCTGCTATTATTTGCTCAAAGGGCCATTGGATTATTATACTCAGATATAGCTTAACATTTAAGCTATATTTCTCTTTTTTTAACGTCAATTGCGGAAAACCATCTGATTTGTATTGTTGTTATAATCATTTGTTAGACTAAATCTCATCCACATTACCTGTGGAAATAACCCCCTCACTCCATGCCGTCGGGAAAAACTGAATGAAAATCCACCCACAAAAAAATTTCCGACTTAATGATACACTATCTTTTCTAATCTGTTTGAATAACGTTTAAATATGATTTTCAATATAATCTATTATAACTATCTCTTTAGGAGAATTTATATAATCAAAATTTAATGGATGTTAATATGGAGATAAGAGAAATAATTAAGAATGCATTAATATTTCCGACAAGAAACCTAGAAACATTATCCATCTATGCTATTTTGTCAATATTATCTGCAGCATTTCTTACTGAAGGAATAATTACCTGCATATTTGGGATTGTTGATATTATAAATCTTGTTATTGGCATAATATTTATCATAATCGCGATAATAATCGGACTCCTTACTCGGAGGATATCAATTGACTGTATTAAATCGGGAATTGAATTTGAGGACAAGCTACCGGATTTCATATGGTGGAAAAGCTTTGGTACCGGTATAAGTAAAGTCATTATCACAATATTCTACTTCATAGTCCCTTTGTTAATTGTCATATTAATAGCAATTGTTACAAATGTTTTTGGAGGAATCATGACTTTAGTTGAAGAAATACTTCTATTGGCCCCTAATGCCCTCATACAAAATTCTGGGTCTTTTTCAGATGCAGTATATAATGCAGCATTACCATTATTTATTTCTTTGACAATTACCATTTCCCTTGGTTTAATCATATTTTTAATCTTTTCATTCTTCCAAGTTATGGCCGAATCAAGATTGGCAAATACCGGCAGTTTGAAAACAGCTTTAAATGTTATTGGAGCGGCAAGAGACATAAAAAGAATTGGTGTATTGAAACTGGTTCTGTTATCCGTAATAATTTATATAATTGCTGCCATTTTTGGAGTTATCTTAACAATTCTCTGTGATCATTTACTGTTTTTATCACTCCTTTCCATCGTAATAACACCATACCTCGTGTTATTTAGTCAAAGATGTTTCGGATTATTATATTCAGATATAGTTTAATCTTAAACTATACCTTTTTTCTTTTTTTATCGTTTTTAAGCCGGAATTTGCATAACCATCAAAACGAATCAGGAAAAACAAAAAAATAGTGGCACATCATCAGTTTGACCATGACACAGAAATAATAAGCAAAACCTGCCTTTAAAGAGTCATGATTTAGTGACATTCATATTGTCATTCAGGAAATTGCCTTCCATATCAACCAGAAAAACATTCAAATCCAAATCGAAGCGCTGCTTGCACCTGTCACGGATTGCATCGGCAATGCTGTTGCAGACTTCAACAGAAACACCAACTTCATTCAGTATATCCATCATATCATCTGTGGTTTTGGAATCAAAGAGTCTTTGAAGGTCGTCCCTGCCGACACCGCAAAGTGCAGCGTGAGCGACCATTATTTCGCGTCTGCCGTCGGCTACGGCATGCTTCGTGTCAAAGATACCGCCTGCAACCTTGATCAATTTTCCCATATGTCCGAAGAATATGAATTCCTTAATTCCCCTCTTTTCGGCCTCTTCAAACATGAATCCCACGAAATTGCCTGTCTGAACAATTTGCTCTTTTGAAATGTCCAATCTTTCCAGGGCCAACTTTTCGCCTATGTTTCCCGGAACGAAAACCAACTCTTCAATGCCTGAAGCCAGCGCTACATCCAATTGAGTGACAATAGAATTTTTATATGCATCGCTTGACATCGACCTTGCAATGCCTGTCGTTCCCAAAACAGAGATTCCTCCAACAATGCCCAATTTGGGATTCATTGTCTTTTTGGCTATCTTTTCACCTTCAGGAATGGAAATGGTCACCTTTGCAATTTTACCTTCCGGTATCTTGTCGGAAATGTTTTTGACAATCATGCGGCGGGGAACGGGATTTATTGCATACTCCCCCACAGGAATCTGGAGGCCAGGCTTTGTGATTTTGCCGACACCTTCACCACCTGCAATCACCACATTAGCATCCTCATCAGTTCCGTCAATCAACTCGACAGTGGACACGATGGCCAGGTCTACAGTGACGTCGGGATCGTTATAGGGATTCTTGTGGGCCACGGCATAGGCCTTGCAGGATGAAAGCCTCTTGCACTCATCGATGATGATGTCCAAAGTCTTTTTGGGGGTTTCGACCTTGACGCATGCAATGTCAGGAGTATCCAAAATAGCATCCAAGGCTGCCAAAGAACATGCTGTAGCTACAGTTCCGGTCGTAACGCCGGTATAATTATCATCAGTCATTTTAAAAATAAAAAAAGAGAGAATCTACAATAGAGATTCAAGTTTTTCTAAAAGCTCTTCAGGGTAAGGCGCACCGACAAAAGCAACTTCACCGTCGATTACAATGGTTGGCACTGCCATAATCTGATAGTCGATTGCCCTTTGCCTGTTTTCCATGCTGTCATCTATTTTAATTGATTCAACTTCGATTGCATCGCCTAACTTGTCTTTTGCCTGTTGGGCAGCATCAATTGCCGCAGGGCAGTGCGGACATGTACTGGTTGAAAATACTTCTACTTTAATTACCATGATTTATGTCTCCTTATAAGGTTAAGTTGTAAATATTTTATAAGTTCGTCATATATAATTGTTACCAATACTTTGCAAATGCTCTCTGCAAATATTTAATATACATAAGAAAAATAAAAATTATTGATTAAAATGGAAAACTTAAGAAGTGACATCAAAGCAATAATAAACAGTGCGTATCCATACATCGAGGAGTTCAACCCTGCCCAGAAGGCAGTGATTGAGTCCGGATATATGGAAGACAAATCAAACTATATCATCTGCATCCCGACTGCAAGCGGAAAGACTGTTCTGGGAGTGCTGCCTGCCTTAAAGACAATACTTGACGGCGGAAAGGCAGTCTATGCCGCACCACTGCTATCTATACAGAATGAAAAGGTCAAGGAGTTCAAGGCCTTTGAAGAGCATGGAATCAGCGTCGGCAGACACCCCAACCATTCCGATTTGTCCGTCATGGTTTTCGAATCATTTGATGCGCTTACAAGATTTTCCTGGAACACACTGAGGGATGTCGACACATTGATTATCGATGAATTCCATATGATCGGCGAGTTTACAAGAGGCCCAACACTTGAATCAGCGATAACAAGAGCCAAAATCATTAACCCGTCAATGAGGATAATCGCCCTTTCCGCTACTCTAAGGAATATCGAAGAAATTGAGGGATGGCTTGAAGGAAAGTGCGTCGAGCACGACTACCGTCCCGTGCCTCTGCATAAGGAGGTTCTGGATGCGGAAATGTTCAACACCAAAAACAAGAACGACGTCATCGTGAAGGTGCTTGAAAAGTCAATCAAGGACGGTTCGCAGGCCCTTGCCTTCGTTTCAACAAGAAGATTTACCGAAAGCCTTGCAACCTATGTCTCCAAAAAGATCGACAAGAAAATCAACGTAAAACAAAGGGAGCAGTTCAAGGAGGTTGCAGAAAAAGTACTTGACGTTCCGAAAAGAAAAGGTTCCCTTCCGACAACCACCTGCCTCAAGCTGGCCGAAAGCATCGAGCATGGAGTTGCATTCCACCACGCAGGCCTTTTCAATGAGCAGAAGGAAATCATAGAGGACGAATTCAGAAACGGCAACATTCTAATGATCACGGCAACCCCAAGCCTTATGTATGGAGTCAACCTGCCTTCAAAGACCGTCGTCATAAGGGACACAACCAGATGGACAGCGCAGGGTCCGCAGCCAATCCCCGTCTTTGACTATGAGCAGATGTCCGGAAGGGCCGGAAGGCCGCAATACGACGATACCGGATACTCCTATCTGATTGCAAAGACAATGGATGAGGCAATAAACCTTGAAGACTATTACATTGAAGGCGAAATCGAGCTGACCAACTCAAAGCTTGTCGACAACAAGGATGCTATTTTAAAACAAATCATAGCCCAAATCGCTTCGACCCTTTCCAAAAACCTCGATGACCTGACTGACTTCTTCTCAAAGACCTTGTACGGTTATCAGATGACAAACAACCCTTCAATGGCTATGTTTGCAGCAGACAGCATAAAATATGAGCTTGAAAACGCTTTGGAATTCCTGCTTCAAAACGGAATAATAAGAGCAACTCCGGAAGGATTAAAAACAACCGAATTTGGTACTTTAATCGCCAAATCAAACTATTCCGTCGAGACAGCCGTCAAAATCAAGGAATACATATCCGGAATCAGCCAAATCAATGTCAATGAATTCATCTATGCATTGTGCGAGACCCCTGATGTGCCGTTGATTTCATTCAAGGGAAGAAAATCAAAGGATCCAGTCCGTGACAAGCTGTCAGAAGCAGGACTCTTCGCAGTCGACATAGGAACCCCTGAAGCAACCGCAGTATCCCTGATGGAGTGGATTGACGAGAGAAACGAATATGAAATCGAAAACAGATATAGCGTCTATTCCGCTTCAACCAGAAGGTCAGCATATGAAGCGTCACGCCTTGTCAAGTTCGCAAAGGACACATCAGAAGTTCTGGGCAACTATTCCAACCTGAAAGACTTCGACATCCTGTCTGCCAGATTATACTATGGTGTCAAAGAGGACATCATACCATTGGTCGTCAGCGTAAAGCGACTTGGAAGAAAAAGAGCGAGAAATCTGGTCAATATCTTTGGCAACGATTTGAGTGGTGTTTCTGAAAATGAACTTCAAAAGGTTGAAGGCATCGGCCCTAAGCTAGCCGAAAAAATAAGACTGTTCGCAAATAATTAAAAAAAAGGTGGGATTTAACCTCCACCTTCAGCGACACTGGAATCCATTTGCATGTTCTCCAGTGATTCAGCTTTTTCTTTCATTGCCTCGATGTCAACATCATTATCATCCCTATCATATAAGGTTGATTTCTTGATGTCCTTGTCATCAAGCAATTCGACTAAATTAGAACGATACCATAATTCGGTTTTATCGAGTTTTACCCATTCCACGCCATCCTGTGTCTTTACGTCAACAACCTTGCCGATTGTTCCGGTGTCCACATATCTGACATGAGAATCAAGAGCAATTTCCAATCCTCTTGCATCAAAAACCATTTTAATACCTGTCTATTCTTCTTCGCCTTCAATTTCTATTTCAACGGTTTCAGCTTCTTCAGCTTCTTCTTTGGCGATTTCTTTGTTTAAGATAATGTATGCACCGATGGTTGCGATATCTTCGAAAGAGATTTCGAGTGCGTCTTTGGAGAAGATGCTTTTTTGTAAAGTTAAAGAGATTGTTTCGATTTTACCGGTTTCGGTGTCAAAATCGACATTATCAACTTTACCAACTACATTTGCATTTTTATCTAAAACGGTAGATCCGATAAATTCTTTAATTTTCATTTTTTCACCTTCTTAAAATTATTATTAATTTATATTTTATTTCATTAACTATTTAAATGACACCACTATATAAAGTTAACTATTGAACAATGGTGAAAGAAAATGGAAAACGCATGCAGAATCATAATCGATGACATTCTTGACGGCAAGATTACAACACGAAGGGAACTTGAAGTTGAAAAGAGGCGACTGTGCCGTGAATTGAAACTGTCCAAGTTCATGAGCAATGCAGACATCCTGGAATATGCAAAACCGGAAGAAAAGGAAACCGTTTCCGCAATCGTTAAAAAAAAGCCAACAAGGACAATGTCCGGCGTTGCAATCGTTGCGGTGATGTGCCATCCGCACAAATGTCCGCATGGAAGATGCTTCTATTGCCCTGAAAGCGACATCGCACCCCCAAGCTATACCGGCGAGGAGCCTGCAGCACTCAGGGGCAGGATGTATGAATACCATCCATATGTCCAGTGCTTCAACCGCTTAAAGCAGCTCAAGAAAATCGGCCATCCAATAGACAAGGTCGAGCTGATCATAATGGGCGGGACCTTCCCATCAAGGGATCTTTGCTATCAGCAGTGGTTCGTATCCCAATGCCTGAAGGCAATGTGCGATTTTGGACTCATTATGGAAAACAAGCCGACAAACTACGACTACAATCTCGACCGAGATGAGATAAGGTCCTTTGAGGAGGGAGTGCTTAAGACATATCCTCCAAACGACTATGTTCTAGTCGACGAAGCCCAAAGGGTCAACGAGAACTCAAAGGTGAGATGCGTCGGCATGACCTTTGAGACACGTCCCGACTACTGCAAAAAGGAGCACATCAACAGGATGCTTGACTTTGGAGTGACAAGGGTGGAGCTCGGTGTTCAGACATTATCCGACGAGCTGTACACAAGAATCAAAAGAGGCCATACGATAGCTGATGTCGTCGAGGCAAACCAGCTTTTGAGGGATTCGGCGGTCAAGGTGGCCATGCACATGATGCCTGGGCTCTTTTCAGGTCCAAGTCAAGACCTGAAAATGTTCAAGCAACTGTTTTCTGACGACAACTTCAAGCCCGACATGCTCAAAATCTATCCTTGCCTTGTCACAAAGGGAAGCGAACTCTATGACTTGTGGGAAAAGGGCGAGTATGAGCCATATAACGATGAGGAGGCAGTCGAACTGATAACCCAGGTCAAGGCAATCCTTCCGAAATGGGTCAGGACCATGAGAATCCAAAGGGACATCCCTTCAACGCTGATTGAAGCGGGAGTGAAGAAATCAAACCTTGGGGAACTGGTCTACAACAATCTTGAAAAGGAAAACATCTCCTGCCAATGCATCCGCTGCCGTGAAATCGGCCATAAGAAGACATCCAGAGAATACACCCTAGACGACTTCGAGCTGTTCAGCGAGCAGTATGTTGCATGCGAAGGTAAGGAACATTTCCTTTCAATTGAAGACATAAATGAGGAAAGCATTGCAGGATTCTTGAGGCTGAGACTTCCATCCAAGAATCATTTTAGAGAAGAAATTACTGATTCAACGGCACTGGTCCGTGAGCTGCATGTCTATGGAAACATGATAAAGATTGGCGACACGAATCCGAAAATCGGCCAGCACACCGGATTCGGGGAAAGGCTACTTAAGGAAGCCGAAAACATTGCCGTTGATAACGGAAAGGACGAAATGGCAATCATCAGCGGAATCGGGTCTCGAAACTATTACCGCAAATTCGGATATGAGAAAGTCGGGCCGTACATGATGAAAAAGCTGGCATGAAAATATTTAAATATAATGTTCGTATATATACTAACAATTGAGAGAGTGATATTATGGTCTATAACATTAAGAATTCAAAGCAACTGGCAAGCCTAATAAATTACACTAATCTGAATAATATGATTACCGAAAGCGAAATGAAGGAATTCCTCGAAGAGGCAAAGGAACTGAACTTCCATTCAGTTGTCGTGTCACCAACATACGTTCCATTGGCCAAGGAAATGTTGGCCGACACTGACATCAAGGTCGGAAGCGTAGTGGGATTCCCGCTCGGCTTTGAAGACACCGAAAGCAAAATCGCAGAAGCAAAAGAGCTGCTTGAAAAAGGGGCAGACGAAATCGAAGTGGTCATGAATCTGAGCCACCTGAAGGATGAAAGGTATGACCTGCTTGAAAGCGAAATAATGCAAATCAAGGAAGCAATCGGAGACAAAATCCTAAAGGTCATCATGGAAAGCAAGGCCCTTGAAGACTACCAGAAGGCAAATGCCGCAAAGGTGGCCGAGAATTCAGGAGCCGACTTCATCAAGAATTCAACCGGATTCGTAAGCCCGAACCACATCTTTGAAAACGTCAACGACATCAACATCATCCAGAAGTACGCTCCAAAAATCAAGATCGAAATCTACGGTGGCATAAACGAATACAAGTTTGCAAACCAGATATTGACCGGAGGGGCAGATTTGATTGGAAGCGACAACGGCTATGGAATCGTTAAAGCTTACAAGGAACTGAGGGAAAACACCCAAGTGACCCCAAAACCTATTACCTTAACCAAAAAGGATTAAATAAATATAAAATCCATCACCCTTAATCCCATTTTAACCTTAAAACTAATTTTAATTAGCTAAATTCACAGAACACGAAAAAACATTTAAAAATAAGTGAAAATAAGTTAAAAATAAATGCCATGGGCCGGACTTGAACCAGCGACATCTAGATCTTCAGTCTAGCGTTCTCCCATCTGAACTACCATGGCATATGGACCGAACGAGATCGGTCCTATACAACATACTATTATTAGATTAAAGTAATATATAAAGTTTTCTTAGTTGAATAGAACAAGTTGTGAAAAAATAAGATAAAATATAAAATAAAAAAAATTGACCAAGAAAATGGCCAATAGATTTTATTATATAAAGCTTTTTTTGCGAAAATAACTAATTAGTAAATCTATTTGATTGCTAATTTGATATCTTCAGCTTTTACAGTTTTTCTACCAGCGTGGCGTGCGAAATTTACAGCTTTTTGTGCGATTTCGTCACCTTTTTCTTCTAATGCTTCAGCTAATGCAATTTTTGCATCGTCACTAATTCTTTGTGCGCCAGCATTTTTTAAGATACGACCGACTGGTGCGATTGGTAATTCACTCATAATCATAATAATCCATTCGATAGGCTTTCGAATATTGGAAAAAAATATAGATATTACAAAAATTTAAAGGATACAAATTCACAATATTATCAAAATAAGAATACTGAGAAAATTAAAAAATTTTTTCTACAATAATTCGCTCTTAAGGTAAGTTGAGGTCGCTTCGGTTATTTTTACACGAACGAAAGTTCCTAATTCCACATCATCAACAATTACTGGAATATAAGAATTTGTCTTTGCAATGTAACCTCCTTTGGAACCTTTTTCAATAACCAGGACTTCCTGAACGGAACCGACCAGTTCCACATTTTCCTCTTCTGTTATTTTCTCCTTGATTTGAGATAGAAATTTGGATCTCTTCTTCATGGTCTGATGAGGAATCTCCTTAAGTGAAGATGAGATTGCACCGATTCTGTGCTGGTATTTTGACAGGTGTATCAGATTGGGTTTAATCTCCTCAAGCAATTCCACGGTTTCATCAAAGTCCTCATCGCTTTCGGTCGGATAGCCCACAATGATGTCGGTGGCCAGTGTCAGATTCGGAATTTCATTTCTGAATTTCGATGCGATTTCCTTATATTGCGATACCGTATGACCCCTCCTCATGTCGGACAGTACCTTGTCGCTTCCACTTTGAACAGGCAAATGAATGAAATCATATACCTTAGGATGTTTCATCGCATCGATTATTTCATCAACATCATTTAAAATGTTTTTAGGATGCATCATTCCAACACGAATACGAAAATCTCCATTTAAATTGGCCACTTCTTTGATTAAATCAGACAGTTTTTCACCACTGTCACGGCCAAATGCTGCGGTGTCCTGAGCGGTCAACTGAATTTCACATGCCCCACCCTCAATCGCATTTCTTGCATCGGCAACAATGTCTGAAATCGGATAGCTGTTCAGTGGCCCACGGGCAAAGCGGGTGCAGCAGAATGTGCATGCGCCCAGACAGCCTTCACAAATTTGAAGAATGTGAATCAGACTGTCATCACTAACCTTAGGGACATTCACCTTCGATTCCTTTGAAAATCCTGTTTCGCGAACAATGTCTCCACAATAGGTCGAATTGACAACACTGGCGGACTTGCTCAGCTGATGAGGGCCAATCCATGAAATATTCGGCCCGATTTTTTCCAGCTTTTCAGGATCTATTTCGACCATGCATCCCCCGACAATGATTTTCTTGTCTGGGACCTCCTTTTGAAGCTTCTGAATCCTGTGGACCATCTTGTCTTCGGTCGGCAGCTTGACATAGCATGTGTTCACTATGACCACATCGGCCTCGTCGATGGTGTCGACTAAATCGATGTCATTTTCAAGCAGGTTTCCTGCGATAATCTGTCCGTCTGCCTGATTGAAGGTGCAGCCATAGGATTCGATGTAAACTTTCATCTAGTCACTCTTCTTTGTCTTTTTGAAAATGTATTTGGTCAGGTCATAATCATAGCTGTTGAATCTTACCGGCTTTGAATAGACCCTTTTTATGACTCCTGCCTTTGCAAAGACCTTTACGATATGGTTTTCAATTTTGACGACATCGCCCGGAGCTATTTCAAAATCCCTTTCAAGGTCAAGCTTGTATGAGTCGACATCGCCATGCAAATCGACTGAAAAACCTATTCGTGCAGGAATCTCAACGGAAGATGCCCAAATAGTATCCACATCCTCAAGCTTGGATTTCTCCACTCTTTTGTCCCCAACTTCAATGCTGGTGACTTCAACCTGGCCCAATTCGGTTAGCAAAGTGTCTCCTGTTTGAAGCTCATCGCTTGGAGACAAATCGATTGTGGTCTTGTGGGATTTATCCTGCTCGGAAATAATCAGTCTGTAAGGCCTAGGCTTTTTTAGAGAGATTACGTTCTTGTAAACATGACCGCACTCTCCGCATTTGAGCAGGTACTCTTCAGTATACTTTTTCTTTGTTGTCTTCTGTTTTGAATTCAATATTTCAATGTCATCAGAACCGCATATTGGACAATCCATTCTTATGCCTCCCTATCAGAATCGTTGAGATAATGGCTGACTAATCCGCCATCCTCTAAAATGGATAACATGAACTCCTTAAATGGTTCGAAAGTCTTTGACTCGCCGGTGGTTTCATTGACCAGAGTTCCCTCTGACAAGTCAATGCTGATGATGTCCCCGTCTTTCGCTTCTATGTCGGAAACAATTACAGGCAAGCCTATATTGATTGCGTTTCTATAAAAAATCCGTGCAAATGATTTGGCGACTATTGCGCTTACTCCAGCTGTCTTGATGGCGACGGGTGCCTGTTCTCTAGATGACCCGCATCCGAAGTTTTCATCGGCGACTATGATGTCGCCTGATTTGACGTTTTGTGTAAAGTCGGGCCTTTCGCCTTCAAGGACATGGTCTGCCAAATCCTGCGGATTGAATGTTCTCAAGTATCTTCCAGGGATGATGACGTCCGTGTCGATATTTTCCCCGAAAGTCCAAGTTTTTCCTTTGATAATATCCATAAATATCACTGCATAAAAGTTATAATAAAAAAATGAAGTATTCAGGAAAAATCCCGAATACAAAAGGTCAGGTGATTTTTTTTGTAAGTCTAATCTTTCTTTGCATTAAAAGGTTTTGAAAATTTCTGTTCGACACCTTCACGATACATTGAATTGAAGGTACAGAATGGAATGATTCTGCCGTCAGGCGTTGCATAATGAATAACACATTTCTTGACTCTCTGTTCATCAAAGTTGAACGGATCCATGAAGTGCATGCATGAAATGAGCATTGAATCTTTGGAAAAGTCGCCCAAAGCATTATAATCTCCTTTAACAAAGACATTCAGCAATATTTTTTTAATATCCAAGCCCTTTGGAGACCTGCTGGTGTGAATCATTTTGGTAAGGTTACCTGTCAGGCCGGCCAGAACCCTCTTGCGGGATCCGAATTTGCCTGCCTTGAGCTTTTCATTGTATTCCGACAATTTTTCACACAAGTCATCGACATCAATGAAATCTGTGATTGGAATAAGCTTGTCCTTTCCGTCGCCTTCAGTCTTTTCCCTGAAGACGTAGGTGGCAATACCACAGTGCTCATGACAGTTCAAAGTCACTTTGGCTGACTCTTCACCATCAAGCAATGATATGAACTCTGCAATAGGCTCGACAAAGGATGGAGGATAGAATGCCTCTGGAGGAACTTGTCCCTCGGTTTCCTTATCGATAATGTCAACAAAGTCAGGAATAGTGATTCTTTGGTCTTCCACATGCTCGGATGGAGTCCTGCCTGCAAATGAAACCGGCTGGAAGTTTACGCCATAGATGATGTCATTGTTGTCGAAAGCGAACTTGATGATTTCGCCAACTTCCTCATCATTGATTCCCTTAACCAATGTAGGAACAAGAACGACACCCAAACCTGCCTTTCTGCAGTTTTCGATAGCCTGGAGTTTGTCGGGAAGCAAGTTTCTTCCCTTGTTTTTGATGTAAGGTTCTGGAGTAACCCCTTCAAATGAAAGATAAACGGTATTCAAACCTGCTTCCTTCATTTCTTTTGCCAGATTCTCTCTTTTTGCTATCCTGATACCGTTGGTAGCAATCTGAACGTGAGTGAATCCCTCTTCCTTAGCCATTTCAATAAGTTCAATTATGTCTTTTCTGACTGTAGGCTCTCCGCCGGCATATTGGATGGCTGGACATGGATGAGGTTTCAAATTCCTTAGATTCCTAAGCATCTGCCTGATTTCCTCCTTGGTAGGCTCATATAAATATCCTGCAGCGGCCGCATTGGCAAAGCATACCGGACATCTTAAGTTGCACCTGTTTGTTACATCAATCAAACCCAAAACTGTGGATGTCTGGTGTTTTGAGCATAAACCGCAGTTGCTTGGACAAGGAGCATCATCCTCTACGCAAGGATTATCTACACCAGTAATTGAAGGAGTATATTTTTTTACCCTATCATACAATTCCTTATCGCTCCAATAAGTGTTGACAAACTCTCCATGCTCGTCACAAGTTTTTTTGATGAAGACTCTGCCGTCCTCATCATAAACTTCGGCCTCAAGAGTTTTGCCGCACTCTGGACATAAACTTTTTGTACCTTTTAATCTCAAAAAAATCACCTTTATAATACCTAAGCAATATTAAGTATAAAGTTACATAATATAATATATTTAAACTAATTTAATATTTAAATATTATTAATTTAATATATGTATATAATAAATTTAACACTGGAGCAAAATTAATGGCACTAAATATTCAAATAATCTTGATTGCATTTTTAACAACACTTTATTTCATTCTTCCAGCATATTTCTCAAACGGAGGAGCCCTGCTTTTCGGCGGAGGAACCCCACTTGATTTTGGGAAAAGCGACTCAAAAGGTGTTCGCTGGATTGGTGACGGCGTTACCTGGAGAGGATTGGCTGCCGGAACGATAATAGGTATGATTACAGGTGCAGTTCAAGGATATATAGCTCCAATGATTCTTTCGGTTGTTGGAAGTTACCTGATTACTCCAATGATAACCGACATCCACAGTGGAATATTGATCGGATTTCTGCTCGGTTTTGGAGCGTTGTTGGGTGATGCACTTGGCAGCTTTTTAAAAAGAAGACTTGGAATCGGCAGAGGAGAGCCTGCGCCAATTCTCGATCAGCTGGATTTCATAATAGTTGCATTAATTATGGTTTCACCCGTCGTTGAGCTCAATTTGATGTTTGTAGTTCTTGCACTGCTTCTTACACTGATTATTCATCTATTGACAAACACATGCGCATATCTGCTTGGCCTAAAAGACGTGTGGTATTAGTTCACATATTTTTCCATCATCACGGCGGTTCCGACTGCAGGCGCCACAGTGCACTCATCATCGGTCAGGATATCGCCCATAGATTTAACTTCCAAACCTAAAAGCTCAGCCGCCTTTCTATCCAGAATGTCTTTTCCAAGGCCCGTGGTTACAATCAAATCCAGATTTTGGGTTTCATGGACCTGCCTTAGACCATCGGCAATCTGCTCAACCTGCTTTTGATGAATGAACTCACACATTGAAGCAATGTCGTCCATGGACAGCATCTCCAAATCTGCGCAGACGACACGTGCGATCCTGCGGGCGCATTCGATTTTTGACTTGCCTTCACCGTCAAAGGTATCGCAGATATAATCATCCTGTGTAATCAAGTCCAAAACTGTGTATACATCTGCGGTTTGGGCGAAGAGTTCGCTGGCCACGCGGTACTCCTTGCCGTTCAGTTCGACAGTGTCGAGAAAACTTGCAAGGTTGGTTCTCAAAGTGCCTGTGTAGACCAACTCACCGGTTGCGGACCTGTCAAAATCAGATTTTCCGAGAGCACATTCCTTTCCATCCTTAATTGGGATGATATCAGTTGTTGTACTTCCGGTGTCTATGAATATGCAGTTATCGGATATCAATGTCGCAATCTGGGCGGTTGCAACCCAATTGGCCGCAGCGGCCTTAAGGGGAGTCCTTTCGATTTCATCCTTAGAGAGCATCCCGTCAATGCCGACATAAGCAATCGGACATTCAAACGTTTTTTCACATTTTTCAACCACATCCAAAACCCCTTCCTTCTTGGTGTCATATGCGTCCACAAGTTCGGCAGTCATTGAAATACCTACAGCATCTATTTCGGATACCGAGCAAATGCTATCAATCAGCTCCAATAGAACGCGTGACAATTCGTCATTATCGCTCCACATCGGAAGGTATGCAAAATCAACCTCGATGTTTTTGATTTCACCGTCCTCAAAGTCGATTACCGCCAGGTCTGTGTTTGCACCGCCAATGTCGAATCCCGCTATCTTCATAAATTACAGTCTCCTTATTTCCAAGGAATCGGCAGACTTCATGAATTTAACTTCACCATTCAAGGAAGTGTCCAAATCATCAATGTCCATTTTTCCATCGATTATCTCAACTATGCTTTTCCCTATGTTGAAATTGCATATTTTCCTCAATCCGACATAAGGTGTTGTGAATCTTGAATTGATTTCCAGAAGATAGACTGAATAGACATCCTTTTCATCAGCATTTATCAACAGATCAACGCCGACAAAACCCCTGATGCCGTCTATGGCTTCAACAGCATTTGTGGCTATTTCAAATGCCTCATCGCAATATTTGCTTTCATAAGGTATGTGTCCTCCAAAATAGGCTCCATTGCCATTTCCTATATTTATGAACTGCTCATTAAGACTGATTGGAATGGCTTTTTTGCCGTCAGAAATCAGGCTGACGCTCACATCAGTTCCCCGAATGAATTCCTGAACGATTATCCTTGAACCCGGCGGGAAAATCTTTTCCAAATCATATGACAGCTCATCTATATCATTGATTATCACAATGTTTTCACAGTCAACGCCGATTAACGGCTTGATAATCAGTTTAAGCGGAGTCAACGGGTCTTCGGACTGCCACTTTTCATGCAGGTTTTCGATTGCCCTTTTCCAATATCCCTTTGGGTCTATCTTAAATCTAAATGATCGTGGTTGCGGAATATCCAATGGAAGCGCTTCGTAAGTTTCATACTTGTTGGAAGTCTTGAAGCAGGCCTCAGCTGAAGAGGTGTATGTCTTAACATCGTTGTCTTCCAAAATTTTTGTGATGTCGTATAGGGCATTGTCTGATTCCGCAGCGATGAAGATGGCATTTTCAAAGCCTGAAGCATTGCCCTCAAGCCAGTCAATTATAGGCTCATCAATCAGAATCGGATTGACATTGTCAAAATCCTTTACCCTATCCTCATATGATTTGTCAATCACCAAATCAACTTTAAAGTCGGACAGGTCGTCCAACAGTCCAAAAATCAATTCTTCGGCTTCCGAAATTATGTTCTTCTCCTTTATGCCGGAAGCTGTGAAATACTCAAATACCAAAATGGAATCATTCTCGTTCATCATAAGTAATCATCATACCTTTCAATTTTAAATCATCTGCCGGGAAGCGCATCCTGTCCCCATCAAATACCATGTGAATAAGGGAATTGTTGGCGCTTTCAAATTCGCCGACGGTAATGTCCTCATCGATTGAGGCCATCTTTCTTGTAAATGAGCCCATGATGTCTTCAGGAGCTCGGATGTCAAGAATTCCCCTTTCATAATAATTCTCTATTGCATCGACCGTCAGTTTAGCGGAATCCCCCATACCATATGGGTTCGGAGCGTTTTTCATGTTGTTGGCAAATTCCTCATCATCCAATATTCTTCTTGCATTCTCCAGAATGACATCCTTATCGGAACCGACAAGAATGTTTCCCCCCGCAGTCACTGTTTCGGGACGTTCCGTATTATACCTCAATGTCAGGGCAGGCACATCAAGCGTTATTGCCTCTTCCTGAAGGCCTCCGGAATCTGTCAGTATAAGGGTTGATTTTGAAGTCAAAAGCAGGAAATCGAGATACCCCAGCGGCTTTATTATATGGACATGATCCAAATCATTCAACTCGTCGAAAAGGCCAAAGCTCTCCAGGGTGTTTTTTGTTCTTGGATGTATTGGGAAAATGATGTTCATGTCGCTTAATTCCTTTAAAGCGCCTATTATGCTTGTTACCCTCTCCTTGACATCAACATTTTCCGCCCTGTGCATTGTCAACGTCAGGATATTATCCATATTCTCAATATCCAAATCAGCAAGGGATTCCTCTTCAAAACCTCTCTTTTTTGCTATTTCCAAATGTCTGAAACAGGCATCGACAACTGTGTTTCCTGTGATGATCAGGTTCTCATGTGAAAATCCTTCCGCAAGCAGATTGACAGCGGACTCTTCTGTCGGGATGAAATACATCGCTGAGACGATGTCGGCAACCCTGCGGTTTATTTCCTCCGGCATTGTCATGTCAAATGACCTGAGCCCCGCTTCGACATGGCCTACGGCAATATGCAGTTTGCCTGCCACAAGAGCTCCTGCAAGCACAGCATTGGTATCGCCCTGAACAAGCACAATGTCAGGCTTTTCTTCCATAAGGACCTCTTCAATGCCCTTCATCATCAAACCTGTCTGCTTTCCATGGCTGCCTGAGCCTACCTGAATGTTATAGTCAGGAGTCGGGATTTCCAAATCCCTGAAGAAATTGTCAGACATTTCCTTATCATAATGCTGGCCCGTGTGCAGAACAATCTGGTCGATTCCCCTTTTTGATATCTCATCAATAATTGGAGCCATCTTTATGATTTCCGGCCGGGTTCCTAAAATTGTTGCTATTTTCATAATATCACTTAATTATTATCATGTAGAATTATTGATTATTTTGCAGTGGTGAAATTGCCTATTATTATTGAGCAGAATATAAATCCGAAAGATGCGGAAACTGCAACGACAGCCATATTTAAAATAAAGACCCTTATCGGGGAAGTTATATTAAATTCCACACTCTCATCACGCGCATGGGCATAATATCCTCCCACTGCAGATATAAATGTCATGATGAATGAAGTTGAAAAGACCCACAGGACAAGCGTGAACCAGAAATTCGGATCATCGTGGTTAATGCCCAGATAGATTCCTAAAACAAAACCTACAATAATGCCAATTATCATTATCTTTTCATTAATTTTCTGTACTTTATCCATAAACACCCTCATGTTAATATTTGTGTAAATCATTTAAACTTTTTATCATTGATTCACGAACAGCATACCTTCTCTGCAAATCGGTCAGGGAATCGATAAGGTCACGCCTAAACCTCTCGCAGGCATAGTCATCATATGTGAATCTGATTCCGTCATACTGAACGTCCATCAAAATCAAATATTCGGCTTCAGTAACCTGTATGTAGGCTCTCGGCTCATCTTCTTCAGGATTCAGCAGCCTTTCAACCTCATCCAAATCCATTCTGCCGACGGCCACATCAATGAAAACCCTCATCATCTTTCTCACCATGTTCCATAGGAAAGATTCGCCGTAGATGTCGACAAATATCGGCGAGAGAGTGTCATGGAGATTTGGGAATTCGCTTTTGTGATAGTCATCCAAATCGACTTTCGTTACTTTAATGTCATCGATTGTTCGAGTGGTAGTTTTTTGAAACCTTTTTGTGAAATTGGTGAAGTTATGTGTTCCCTTGAAGACTTCAGCACATTCCCTGAGCCTATCGATGTCTAAGTCCTGAAACAGCATATAGCGGTAATGCCTCATCTGAGGATATCTAGGCTTGAATGCGTATCTTACAGGAGCGCTTGCAAGGATTTGGATGTCGTCCGGCAGGGAGTTATTGATTTCGTTTACCCTCACTTCCTTTTCTGACTGGAAACTGATTACATTACCTAAGCTGTGAACTCCGGCATCGGTTCTGCCTGCAATCCTAAATCTGGATTCCTTCAGGTCATCGATGTAGCCCAGTTTGCGCAGATGGTAAATCAGCTCCTCTTCGACAGTCCTTACATTGGGCTGCCTTTGAAAGCCATGGAAATTGGTTCCGATGTATCCGATTTTTAGTGCTGTTCTTTTCATCAGTATAATATTTGGTTTAATATAAAATAAGTGTTTACTAAAATATGAGGAGGAAAGCAAATAGCTTGATGAAAGCTATTTGCCCAAATGTATATGGCATACTATTGCAAAATAATCATGATTAGATAATTAAAATTTATTTTAGAGTAGTTATATCGACGAATTTTAATTATCTGCAATTACCCAATGCATGAGTAATATATTTAATGATTACAGTAATAATTATTTAAAATTTATCAAAAAGCTTTCTTCACCAAATCCAAAGAATCGCCGAAAAAAGATTATTGGAATAATCTCTTTGGAAATTGAACATAATATTAGAATTAAATTAAAAATAAGGAATCATTTAGAAAATATTCAGTCAAAGTAATACTTTAACGATTTATGAAAATCTGTTGAAAGTTCAAACTGCAAGAGAATTGAACCTTATTAAAAAAATAAACTCTTCAAATCAAACTTGACAAAAGATAATGATTATAAAAAAAGATTCAAAATAAAATAAAAGTGATTATGATGATAAAAAAGTAATACTTTTTCAAAAAATAACACTACTATTCAATCAGATATTTGACCATATGGGTCGTCTCATCATAATCATCCTCCTCGACTGTGATTTCATAGCCTAGAGATTTCCAAAAGGGAATGCCCGATTCCAAGTATCTGTGAGTGTGGAGATAGATTTTGCTATAGCCCACATCCTTGGCAAATTCCTCCAAAATGCCAACCATCCTGCGTGCAATGCCATGCCTCCGGTACCTCTCGTCAACCATCAGCCTCCAGATGCTTGTAGTGTCTGCCTTTGAATAGACTCCTGCAAACAGTTCGTAATTGACATCATAAGCCCTTATGGCAGCCGTTGCAATGATTTCATCCCCATCCAGAGCAATATAGAAATTATTGTTTGGAGGCAGCAGATAATAATTCACGATTCCCTCAATATCATAATGAAATTTGGGAGTTGGACCAATACCATACTCTTTTTTGATTTGGCCATATAAAAATTTTTTAATGGCTTCAATCTCCTTTAAATCGTTTTCAGCTTCCCTAATAATTAAATCCATGATATCCCTCAAAATCTAAAATAATAATAAAAAAGAGAAATGAAATGATTTCTCTTATTCTTGTGCGGTTTCAGGATTTAGCAGTTTTTCGACATTTTCTCCGATTAAGTCAAACAGCAATACGACAATAAGCAATGCCATACCCGGATAGAATGCCAGCCACCAGTATCCAGAGGATAAGTAATGCATTGATTCAGCCAAAATGACACCAATAGCAGGTTCATGAGGAGGCAAACCGAATCCTAAAAATGTAATTGCCGCTTCGTGCATGATTGCATGTGGAAACATCAAAATTACTCCTACGATAATCTGAGAGATGATCAATGGAAGTATATGTTTTGTGGCAACCCATACCTTTGACTTACCAAGATTTTCTGCCAAATGAATATATTCCTTTGTTTTGATTTCTTTTACTTCAGACCTTAAAACCCTTGCAAGGGGCGTCCAATGAGTCAAACCTACACCCATGATAACTCCAATTACCCCTCCACCAAACATGATGGAAACTAGGATAATCAAAAGAATGTGAGGTATTGAACCGAACAGGTCAATAATGGCTGCAACAACCTCATCAGCAACCTTATTGAAGCTTGAGAATAATCCCAGGATAATGGAGATGAATGTGCTGATGACAGATGCTATGAAACCAACCATAATACTTAATCCGAGCCCTGCAATCGTACGCTGAAACATGTCTCTTCCCATCCAATCGGTTCCGAAGAGATGTTCCAATGAAGGCATTTGATTTGCGCTTTTGAAACTTGTCGGAATGTCTCTTATGAAATATCCCGAAACAAAGATGGTTATAATGACAATTGCGGAAAGTATAATAATGACAAGAGTCTTTGTCCTGAGATTAGCGGGATATATATACCATTGCTTTTTATCGTCCCTTTCCCTTTTCTTAATCATTGAATTCACTCTCCTTGATTCTCGGATCGATTAGATAATAGGAAATGTCCGCAAGAAGGTTACCGACAAATACGAATATTGCACTGAATATTACAATTCCCAAAAACAGAGGCACATCGCTTTGAAGGCCCGCCGCTACAGCCGTTTGTCCTATGCCTGGATAGGTGAACACCTGTTCCACCATTACGGCACCTCCAAACAGTTCGCTGAATGACAGGAATTGCAATGTTATGGCAGGCAACAATATGTTCCTTAATCCGTGATTTTTGATTAAATCCCAACCTTTTTCACCTCTTGATTTGGCGAAAAGCACATAGTCAGAAGATAAAACCTGAACCAGTTCATTACGAGTATACATTGCAATTGGGGCCAAACCGACCAGACTCAATGTCAAGGTTGGAAGCACAAGCCTTGATGCCCATTCCATAAACGTTGCATCAGTACTCTTGACGCCTATCGGAACACCGAATCCCACTGGGAACCATCCCAGATAAACGGCAAAAACCATTAAGATAAGCATGCCCACCCAAAAGGAAGGTGCTGATTGGATTGCATAACAGTAAACCTTTACAGCCTTATCTATCCAGGATCCTTTGTTTTTACCGGCGACAACACCCAATGCGAAACCTAATATTCCGCTCAATAACCATGAAATTGCCATCAGTACAATAGAAGCGGAAAATTTATCGAGAATAACATCAATAACAGGTGCCCTGTATATCAAGGAAGTTCCAAGATTTCCCTGGAGCAAATCCAATAGCCAGTGGTAGATTTTCGTCTGCATCGGAACATTGGTGCCGAAGTATTGCTGCAGAATTTGACGTTGAGCTTCTGAAACAGCAGCACCATTTAAATAAGCATTAACTGGGTCGATAGGGGATAAATCCAATAATATAAAACTAAATATTGCAACAGCAATTATTAAGATTATGAAGCGTATAAACTTGAAACCAAAAAACTTTATCAATTTTTGTTTATTCAATGAAATGAACCCCCTTTAGAAATTTTAAAAAAAATAAAAAAAGGAAAAATATATAATTAAGCTGTGGAGTTGGTTCTAGTCCAATCACAGATGTTAATTAATATATCGTTTCCTAAACCGTCAGGCTGTTCACCAATATCAATTCCATCTTTAATGAAGTAGTTGTAGTCATAGTTGACTAACCATGCGAATGGAGCGTCACCGGCAGGACCCCAACCTCCGCCATTAACAAGAGCGGATTCGGACCATAAGGTGTTTGCTGCGTTCAAGTCACTTGAATGCATTGCATCGTCCATTAACTTATCGGAATCAGTGTTGTTGTATAAACCAGGATTCATGTAGAATCCGTCTGCTTCCTTACTGTGGTATTGTTGATAGATTGACTTATATGGGTCTGGGGAAGTTTGTTGCATCAATGCAGCTGAGGAGTACATGTTTGCATAAATTGTATCCCAGTCAGCACCTACGAGGTTTACTTCAATTCCAATTTCTTTTGCCTGTTCTGCAAATACTGTGGACAGAGATTGCCTGTCGAGGTAATCAGGTGGATAGTATAAGTCGAATGATGCCTTTACACCATTTTTCTCTACAATTCCGTCACCGTTAGTATCTGTCCAACCGCCTTCTTTCAGAATCTCTTTAGCTTTGCTGACATCAGCGTCTTTGACTTTTGCATTGTCATTAGCATAGTCTCTTGTATCAACGCTGGTATATTCAGGAGTTGCGTGACCTGAAAATACTTCGTCACACATTTTTTGACGGTCTACACCAACATTCAATGCTTCTCTGATAGCCTTATCTGAGGTTACATTGTTACCAATCTTGTAGGTTCCGTTCCAAGAATCACCGGTATCCGGAAGATATGGGAAGGATACACCTTGTGCCCTACCTGCTGATTTTTCAACGAATTGATATCCGTCAACAGTCTGGTTCAATGCGGAAGTAGCTACAGGAACAACATCCACTTGACCTGATTTGGCCAATTCTAACCAAGTTGATTCTTCAGGGAATAAAAGTGTCAGTTGAGTGAAGTATGGTTTTTTACCATAATAATTATCATTGATTTTGAATATAGCCTGTTGACCTTTATCCCAGTGGTCCAATACATATGGTCCGGTACCGATAGGTTCAGATCCGTAAGTTTCATTGTTGTAACTGTCAGATGGTACGATACCGACATACCTTAAGTCATATATAAATGTTGATCTTGGTTCGACCAACTTGAATTCAACAGTCTTTTTATCTTTAGCTGTAACATTCTCAATGTTTGTTAAATCCAATTCTGTTTCTGTTTCTTTTGCTGTATTGAATGTGAATGCCACATCTTCAGCATCGAATGTTGAATTATCTGAGAATTTAACGTCATCTCTTACGTGTACAGTCCATGTCTTTCCATCCTCACTGATTGAATAATCAGTAGCGAGATCAGGGACCATACTTCCATTTTTATCTGTCTTGAACAGACAGCTTTGCACTAAAGGATTATAGTTTTGGTGTCCACAACCCCAGCCTACAAGCGGGCTGAAACCTGCATCAGGCTCTTTGATATTGCTGTGCGCAGCCACAGTCAAATGAGTAGGGTCA
>CACWUH010000031.1 GCA_902764015.1 uncultured Methanobrevibacter sp.
TCAAGGAAAATCCACATATTATTATGAATGGAAATGCTTTGACGAAAAAATAGGCATGGCCTAAGAATCTCCGGCTTCTACAAGCCGGAGAGGTTCAAATATACTGCCTAAAAATACGAACTGTTTGTACAAAACAAAACTATAAATAACAACAATTTCAGAATAATTATTAAATTCATAGTTTAGATTATGGATTGAATAAAAAATTTGGAGACTTGAAAATGAAAGCTCACGCACAAAAAATAGCTGATGGAGTATACTGGATCGGTGTACTCGACTGGGACCTGCGAACCTACCACGGTTACACCTTAGACGGAACCACCTACAATGCATACATTGTATTCGGTGAAGACGAAGTGGCAATCATCGATAACGCTTATCCTGGAAAAACCAAAGAGATGATGGCACGTATCGACGACGCCTTCGCCCAAGAGGGAAGGGAAGTCAAAGTCGACTACATCATCCAAAACCATGTCGAAAAGGACCACTCCGGAGTTTTAGTAGATTTACACAAAAGATTCCCTGAAGCACCAATCTACTGTACCAAGATTGCAGTAAACGGTCTTTTAAAACACTACCCTGCTTTGGAAGGCGCTGAATTCATAACAGTCGGAACAGGCGATTCATTGGATGTCGGCGGAAGAACCCTGGCGTTTCTGGACGCATTCCTCCTGCACTGGCCTGACAGCATGTTTACCTTGCTTGCTGATGAAACCGGCATTTTATTCCCTAACGATGCATTCGGACAGCACCTGTGCTTCACCCAGAGATTCTCAGATGAGATTCCTGAATATGTCCTTATGGATGCTGCACAGAAGTTCTATGCAAACCTTATCACACCTCTTTCCAAACTGGTGCTTAAAAAACTGAATGAAGTAGTTGAACTGGGCCTTCTCGACTCAATCAAAATGATTGCACCTTCCCACGGTCAAATCTGGACCGACCCAATGCAGATCATCGGAGCCTACCAGAACTGGGCAACTGGCGTATGTGAAGACAAAATCACAATCATATACGACACAATGCACTACTCAACCCAGAAAATGGCTCACGAAATTGCAGAAGGCGCAATGTCTGAAGGCTATGATGTGGAAATCTTCTTCCTGCACGAAGACGAAAGATCCGAAATCGTCAAAAGCGTCCTCACCAGTAAGGGAATTGCTGTCGGTGATCCTACAATCAACGACGTGCCATACCCAAGCATCGGAGACATCATGTACTACCTCAAAGGACTCCTGTTCAACAGAACAGGCATCGTGAGAAAAGCAGTAACCTTCGGTTCAATGGGCGGAAGAGGCGGAACCCCTGCCATGCTTGCTGAAGAGCTGAACAACTGCGGATTCGATGTTGTTGAATCACAGGAAATCACATTCGTTCCAAACGCTGAAGAGGAAGAAGCAAGCTACGAGCTAGGTAAAAAGTTAGCTCAAGCCTGTAAAGAGTTATAAGTGAAAGAATTCAATATTCTTTCCCATTTTCTTTTTTTTAAAAAATAAGATTAAATAAGCCCCGCCACTATACTGAATACAATGACCATCGCTAAAACGGCGGATAGTGCATTTACAATTGGTTTATAATACTGTTCCGAGAGTTTATAGCTTAATAAAGTTTCCAGCATGTAGCCACCATCCAACGGCTTTATCGGAAGCAGATTGAAAAGCCCTATTCCAAGGTTGAGCATAGCCACCCACTGGAAAAGGTCAACTAGCTCAAACAGTATCCATGGCAGAGAACCAAGACTGTCGTCCACAAGCTCGAAATGCTTGTTTGCCTGGATTCCGAAAAATCCCCTTGAATCGTTGTTCGGGTGTTTGGCAAGGGTTATGTCATAGGTTCCCTGATCCGTCTGAACCGATATGTTTTCACCCGGAGAAAATGAGCTAACAACATCAACATAGGTCTGGGAGTCGTTGATTTTGTGATTGTCTATGGCCTCCAATACCATTCCGTCCTTAAGGATTCCCTCAGAAGGCGAATCCGAAACGACCCTTCCGATTTCAATTCCGTCTTCGGCAAAGTAGTGAGGTATTCCAGCAGCGCATAAAGACACCAAAATTAATGCTATAATCGCCAAAGTCACATTTGCGATTGAGCCTGCAGCATATACCCTCAGCCTTGAAATCCTTTTGGCTTCCTTTAATTTATCCTCATCAGGCTCCACAAAAGCTCCCGGAAGAATTATAAAGAGCAACAATCCGATTGACTTGATCGGTATCTTCTCGCCGACAGCCTGTATACCGTGTGAAAACTCGTGGACCACCAGAACCGTGGCCAGGCCTATCAGGCCGTAGACGAACGGGACATAAATCTGGGAACCCGGAATATCTACGCCCGGAATCACAATAGAAACGCTCGGCGTTTCAAAAACGGAAGGTAGCGTTGCCACAATCGTATATGTGATGGATATCATGGCTCCAAAAGCCACAATAATCCCTATATTCATGTACCATCGCCAGAATCTTGGTGACAGGTTGGAGATTCTGGATATAAGTCCCCTTAGCCTTTTGGTCTTCCACATGATTACAGGGAAGTTTAGCTCCACCCCATGATCGGATAACCTGTCATGGAATATTGCGACCAATATCCAGATGACAACAAAGGCTATCAAATAATAATAAATACCATTCATTAAAATGACACTTCCTCTACCAAAGTAGTGAATCAAAGAAGACTACGTCAACTATATCATCCTTCTGGTATCCTTCATCATTTTCGTCTATGATGATATAGCTGTTCGCCTCAACCATTGAGCGAATTATGCCTGAACCCCTGTTCAGCACATGCTTGGCATGCGTGTCGTCGCTGACCGCACGGATGAAATCGGTCCTTCCCAGCTGTGAAGGTATCTTGAGCTGGGATGTCCTTTGAACTATATGAAAATCAAATGCCCTTCCCTGCATTTCAAAGAGGTATTTTCTTGCAAACATGTCAAACTGAGACATTGCCGCAACTGGCTGGCCTGAAAATGTAAAAATAATCTTGTCATTGATGATTCCTGCACCAGCAGGCTTTCCTGGCCTTATTGCAAGACCATGGAATAATATATCACCCAAATCATCCACAACATCGAGAACAACATCGCCCTTGCTGACGGCCGTTCCTCCAGTTGTCATTATGACATCATATTCCCTGGAAGCTTCAAGAATTGCATCCCTCACCTCATCAAAGGTGTCGCCGGCACTGCCGATATCGCAAACGGCCCCTGAATCCTCAACCATTGCCTTGATTGTAAACTGGTTGGAATTGATGATTTTGGCCTTGTCGATTTCCTCCTTGGTCGGCTCCACCAGCTCGTTACCTGTGATGATGAGCTTGACCTTAGGCTTTTTGAATACCTTTACAGTATCATAGCCTGCAGAGGCTATAAGACCCAATTCCTGATATCTTATAAAAGTATTCTTATCTAGAATTTTTTGACCTTTTTCAATGTCCTCGGACTTCGGAGAGATGTTTTCTCCTGGAGTGACCTGTGAATAGATTGTCAGGTCATCACCATCGGTTGTGGTGTATTCCTTCATCAAAACCGCATTTGCCCCATCGGGAATAGGTGCGCCGGTTGCAATCACGATTGCCTCATTGTGATTGACAGTTTTTGATGAAAAGTCTCCTGCACCGATTGCATCGGTTATCTTGAATTCCTTTGGCGCTGACTGTCCTGCACCGAAGGTGTCCTCTGCAATGAGTGCAAATCCGTCCATGGCTGATTTGTCAAATGGCGGTGAATTATGAAATGCAATGATGTCTTCAGCCAAAACCCTTTTGTGGGCATCGTAAATGGAAATCTCTTCTATTTCAGTTAGTTTCTGATTGTTCGAGATTAGATTGCAGGCATTCCTTAATGAATCAAGCTTTGATAAGAACATTCAACTCCCCCAAGCCGATTACGCCATATATTTTTCAATGACGCCATGATATGCATTGTCCAAGTCTTCAAAGCTGAATTCATGGTCGTTTACGTTCAATGAAGTGCCTTTGACCTCACCGATTACTTCGCAAGGAACATCAATTTGTGCTAAAACATCATCCAATGCGTCTGCCTTTACAGTCAGCAGGTATCTTGCATGGCTTTCTGAGTATAACAGCTGAATCTTGTCAAGATTGTCATCCTTTAGGGTCACTTCACAGCCCAATCCTGACTTGATGACCATCTCTGACAATGCAACTGCAAGGCCTCCGGCAGATACGTCGTGGACTGCAGTTATGTTTTTGTCCTTATCTGCAGAAATTAAATCTAAAACTGTCTGGCCGTTGGCGACTTCCTCATCGATTCTGATTCTTGGAGCGGTTCCCCTTTCAATGCCGTGGATGCATCTGTGATATTCTGAGCCTGTAAGCTCATCATAGGTCTTACCGATTAATATGATTTTGTCCCCTTCGTTTTTGAAGTCCATTGTCCTTATGTTTTCAATGTCCTCCACACCAATTACACCGACTGCAGGTGTAGGGTTGATTTTGATTCCTTCGGTTTCGTTATAAAAGCTCACGTTACCGCTGATTACAGGTGCATTGAAGTTTTCGGCCACAAGTGCCATTCCCTCGATGGCGGTCTTGAATTGCCATAGGATTTCAGGAGTTTCAGGGTTTCCGAAGTTCAGACAGTCGACAACCGCATAAGGGGTTGCTCCCATTGAGATTACATTTCTGATGGCTTCGGCAACACATCCTGCAGCCCCGTCGAATGGGGAGAGTTTTGTGTGTATTGTGTTTGAATCTGTTGTAAGCGCAATTGCAGTGTTTTCATCTATTCTGAGTACTGCTGCATCATCTCCAGGCTTCACGACTGTTCTTACCTGAACCTCATGGTCATACTGCTTGTAAACCCATTCCTTTGAGGCTATGTTTGGAGATGATAACAATTTCGGCAAGGATTTGTAGACTCCAGGCTCCTTAAGCTCAATCTTTTCAGTGTCTTCAGGAACTTCCTTGATTGGCCTGTCGATTGAAGGTGGGTCTGCCAATAATATTGTAGGCAGGTTTGCGATTTCCTCGCCCTCATCTGAAATAATCATGTTGTTTCCCTCAATTACCTCACCGATGACTGATGATGTGATTTCATGCTTGTCGCAGATTTCCTGTGCCAGCTTGACATCGTCAGGATTTATTACGAACACCATCCTTTCCTGTGACTCTGAAAGCATGATTTCATAAGGTGTCATTCCGGTTTCCCTTAAAGGAATTGCGCGCAGGTCCACCAATGCACCATTGCTTGATGAATCGACAAGTTCTGAGATGCAGCAGGTGAGGCCTCCTCCGCCTAAATCCTTAACGCCGCTGACGTTGATTTTTTCCAATATTTCCAGAGAGGCTTCAAGAACCCTCTTTTTGGTGAACGGATCAGCCACCTGCACTGCAGGCCTGTCTTCGGTTTCTGAGTCTGATGTCAGTTCCTCTGATGCAAATGTCACACCGTGAATTCCGTCACGGCCGGTTGTTCCGCCCATCAAAAGGAAGACATCGCCTATATTTGGTGCCTGTGCCCTTACAATCTTGTCCTTTTCCACAAGGCCGACACACATTACGTTGACCAGCGGATTTGTCCTGAACGATTCGTCAAATTCGATTTCTCCTGCAACGGTCGGAACGCCGACACGGTTGCCGTAATCGGAAATTCCCTTAACGACATGCTCAAAGAGATATCTGGATTTCTGGTCCTCCTCAAGAGGTCCGAATCTGAGTGAGTCCAAAAGCGCAATTGGCATTGCACCCATGGATATGATATCCCTTAAAATTCCGCCTATACCAGTACCTGCTCCGCCGTATGGCTCAATGGCTGACGGGTGGTTGTGTGATTCCATACCTACCGCCAGAGCGTATTTGTCTGTGACAGATACCAAACCCGCATCGTCACCAGGTCCCAAGATGATGTTTTCCCCTTCGGTAGGAAAAGCCCTCAAAAAAGGCCTGCTGCTTTTGTATGAGCAATGTTCGGAAAACATCACGTCAAGCATTCCTTCTTCAAGCTCGTTCATTTCCCTGCCGAGAATTCCTTCAATATATTCGATTTCAGAGTCAGCTAAAGTCATGTTAAACACCCTAATTTTTTATTGAAATGATTACTTTTTCTCCTTCGATATCCCATTCTTTGGTATAATCCTTAGAATCTTTACTGCATTCTTCAGTATCTGTTATAATCAGGCTTTTTGCCCTTACCTCATGAGAGATGATTTCAGATTGAGGCACAATAAGGTCCTTGAATTCGGTTGATGTTTCAACGTCCACATTGATGTTTGCTTCCACATCCAGGTCTAAATCTTTCCTCATGTCCTGAACCCTTCTTATGAGCTCACGGGCCATAGCTTCCTGCCTTATCTCCAATGTGACATTGGTATTAACGAAAACGTTTCCGCCTTCGAATTCTGATGATACGAAATCGTCCGGAAGCTCTGAGTCAAACAGTACCTCTTCAGAGTTCAACTCGATTCCGTTTATTGTTACTGTACCGTTAGCTTCAAGGTCTGCCTTTATCTGATTGCCATCAGCCGTTTTCAGGCCACCTACAACCTTGCCCATATCTCCCTTGAGCTTAGGTCCCAATATCTTGAGGTTTGGCTTTGCGATGAATGACAATTTCTCAAATTCGCTGGCGCATAAAACCTCTTTGGTATTTGACTGGTCCTTGATGATGTCTGTGAGTTCCTCAACAGCCTTTAATACATTATCATCCTGCGATACGACTGTGATGTCTGAAACCGGCCATCTGAGCTTGTACTGTGCCATGTCCCTTGCCCTTATGGATGCCTCAATCACTTCACGGGCAACGTCCATCTTGGCCTCCAGTTCATCGTCTATCGCATCCTCGTCATATCCCCAGTCAAGCATGTGGATACTTTCCGCAGCATCAGGATTTACTCCTTTAACGAGGTTTTCATAAATCTCTTCCGATACGTGAGGAGCGATTGGACACAATACTGTAATTAGCTTGACGAGTGCTGTGTACAGGCTGTAGTATGCTCCTAATTTATCCGGATCATCGCTTTCAACCCATGTCCTTCCACGGATTAGCCTTACATACCAGCGGCTCAGGTCTTCTAAAATGAAATTGTTGATCTTTCTTGTAGCGTTGTGGAAATATAAGTCATCCAGGTCTTTGGATACATCCCTGATTAAAGAATTGGCCTTTGATATTATCCATTTGTCTTCGGCCCTTAAAATCATGTCATCTTCTGTTAGGCCAATCGGATTGAAGTCGTCAAGTGACATGTAGGTTGTTGAAAATACATAAACGTTCCACAGGATGTTGAACATTTTGTTGATGTTTAAAAGCTCCTCCCAAACGAACTTCAAGTCGTCCCATGGCTTTGAGGCCCACAATAAGTAGAATCTTAAGACGTCAGCTCCGTACTTTTCGATTACCTCTTCGGGAGCGACAACATTGCCTAATGATTTGGACATCTTGTTTCCATGCTCATCCAGAACGAATCCGTGCATCAATACCTTCTGATATGGACTCTGGCCCATGGCGATTACGCCTGTACCCAATTGTGAGTAGAACCATCCTCTTGTCTGGTCGTGACCTTCGGTGATGAAGTCATATGGGAACCAGTCTGCAAACTTCTCCTTCTCTTCGGGATAGTAAAGTGATGCCCATCCGGCCACACCTGAATCAATCCATACGTCAAGAACATCCGGAATCCTTTTGATTGTCTGGCCGCACTTGTCACATTTAACCTCAACATCATCCACATATGGCCTGTGGATAAGTTCTGAATCTGAAACGTTGATTTCATTCAATGATTCGGCTTTCAATTCATCCAGGGAACCTATAACCTTCAGTTCTCCGCAGTCAGGACATTCCCAGATAGGTATAGGGATACCCCAGTACCTTTGCCTTGAGATTGTCCAGTCACGGGCATTGTCCACCCAATCGTAGAACCTTCCTTCACCGGCCCATTTAGGAACCCATTCGACCTTGCCGATTTCATCCAGCATCTTCTGCTTGATGTCCGTTACTTTTAAGAACCATTGTTTTGTGGCGCGGTAGATGATAGGGGTCTTGCATCTCCAGCATACCCCGTATCTGTGCTCGACGGTTTCTGACCTGTACATCAGGCCCTTGTCTTCTAAATCCTTGATGATTTGGGCGTTTTCCTCTTTTGTGAATTTGGTGTTGTATTTTCCTGCCTCTTCGGTGAAGCATCCGTCCTCTCCCACCGGACAGAATATTGGAATGCCGTTTGCCTTACCGACTTCAAAATCGTCCGGACCGTGGCCTGGTGCGGTATGTACCAATCCGGTACCTTCGCCGAGTTCCACATGGTCTCCAGGCAGAATCTTGTGAACCGCTTCGATTTCATCGAATTCGGCGTGCTTTGGAACCTCATCCATCAGGATGTAGTCATAGCTCATTCCAATCAAGTCTTCGCCTTTTACGGTTTTTAAGACTTCATACATTACTTCTTTTTCTTCTATGACTTGGTCCTCTTCATCTTCGCTTTCTGCAGGAATCTTTCTCCTGTGTATTTTAATTTGTTTTCCCAAAACGTCTTCCATCAGGTTTTCGGATAAAATATAAGTTTCATTGTCTTTTGAAACGTAAACGTAATCGAACTCCGGGTTTACACAGATTGCCATGTTTGCCGGAAGTGTCCATGGAGTTGTTGTCCAGACAAGGAAATATGTGTCTTTTTCGCCTTTTACAGGGAACTTGATGAAAATAGATGGGTCAACCTTCTCCTCATATTCTATTTCCGCTGCGGCAAGTGCGGTTCCGCAGTGAGGACACCAGCTGATTACCCTCTGGTCATTCAAAAGCAAGTCCTGTTCGTTTGCCCTTTTAAGCATCCACCATGAGGATTCCATGTATTTAGGGTCCAGTGTCATGTACGGGTCATCCCAGTCCATCCAAACGCCCAGCTGGTCGAATTCCTCTTCCATTGCGACCTTGTTTTCAAGTGCGAATTCCCTGCACTTGTCGACGAATTTGTCGATTCCAATTTCCTCAATTTCCTGTTTGGATTGGATGTTCATCAGATGCTCTACCTTGTTTTCAATCGGCAATCCGTGCATGTCCCATCCTGCCTGCCTTCTCAGGCTGAATCCGTTCATGGATTTGTACCTTAGGTATGAATCCTTGATGATTTTGTTCCATGCAGTTCCCAGGTGGATTTTTCCACTGCAATATGGCGGACCGTCCAGAAATGAATATCTAGGGCCTTGTTCTCTAAGTTCGTTTACTTTCCTGAAAGTCTCTTCCTGTTTCCAGAATTTCTGAACTTTCTTTTCTATCTTATCATGATCGTATGATTTGTCTGCCTCTTTTATTGGCATTTTAACTCCTCGAAAATTGATAGTTAATATCTGTAAATAGAAATAATAAAAAATCGCTTAAAACGATTTTAAGCGTTTTATTACCATATTTCGTTTGTTATCAACAATTAATTTATAATATGTATCTTTTTGTTTTAGATAATAAATAAAGGTTATGGGAAATTGGAAAAATTTTAGAATTAAAGCTTAAATTAAATCCGATTCCAATACTCAAAATACATATAAGACCTTGTCTAAAATAATAACATGGGATTTTATAGAAAATACAACACAATCATAAGATCAATCGACAACATTACCAAATTGTACAAGCTCTCCAAAAAGAAAAAGCAGGAAAAGAAGAAAAAATGAGAGTGGTTTTCTGGAGCGATTTCAACTGTCCATATTCATACATCGGACTCAATCGCCTATCAAAAGCAATTGATGAGTTGGATCTGGAATGCAAGTGGGAGATGATGGCCTTTGAACTTCCTCTGCAGCATAACTTTACAGCCTCGCAAATAAGGGAAATTGAAGAGATTGGAAAAAGCGAGGGACTGTCGATTCATCTAAGCGAACTTACATCCTCAAGGGACGCCCACAGACTGGTCAAATTCACAAAAGAAAATTGTCCCGAATCCCTTTTAGAACTTATTTTCAAGATATACGAGGCCAACTTTTCATACAGGGACATATCAAACCATGATGTGCTGATTGACATTTCAATAAAATGCGGCTTGGATGGAAACGCCGTGAAGAATTTCCTTTTGACAAAAAAATATAAGGTTGAAGTCGAAGTCGACACCGAAGAGGCCGTCTTCAACGCTATAACATCGGTTCCCCATTACATCGTGCAAAGCGATGCCCACCAGCTGATAATCCCCGGTGCCTTCGAAAAGGAGGACTTCAAAATAGCACTTGAGGATTTGACAAGTGGCGAAATAACCGAAAAAAGTTTTCTATAGGTCAATATTGCATTTAACTCGTTGAAAACTTAAATAGCTTAAAATCAAATACTGTTTTATGGAAATTATATATGCAGAAACCTTTTTCAGGCGTCTGGTCGGGCTGATGGGAAAAAGGGATTTTGATAAGATTCTCGTTTTTTCAAACCTGAAGGACTCATCCATACATACGATGTTCATGCACTTTGAAATAGATGTCTATTTCATTGATGAGAACAGAATTGTCTTTGATAAGGCAACCCTAAAGCCCTGGAGATTCTACAGGCCAAAAAAACAGGCTAAATATATCATGGAAACCAAAAGGGGAAATCTGAACTTGAAGATAGGAGATAAGTTGGATTTCCTTTAACCGACTAAACATATCGAATGAAAACCTGAATAAATTTGAATAGTATTATATAAAATTAAAAATATAATATCTTTAAGAAAACAAGAGAGGATTAAAATGGGACAGCATAAAAGTATTTACGCAATATCTTCAACAGCGATGTTTGAAAGTGTAAGCTATTATATTTTTGCCGGAGTACTGGTAATGTACATGATTGACGTGCTGCATTTTTCAGACCCTTTTTCCACCTACATTTTCGGCGTAGCTTACGGTTCAACATATATCCTTCAACTTATCGGAGGATATGTGTGCGACAAATATCTGGGCAACAGAAAGGCAGTCATATTTGGAATTACGTTTATCCTTATTGCACAATTGATTTTTACATATGATGCAAGTCTGTTTAACATCACAGCAAATGTTCACGAGCATTCAGCATTGCTTTTCACCTATCCTGAAATCATTTTCCTTCTTGGCGTATGTGCGATGTCAGTTGGAGTCAGCTTCTTTAAGGTGAATATTGCTTCTTTTATTAATCTGTTCTACAAGGAAGATTCTAAACTTATGGATTCCGCATTCTCAATATTTTACCTGTTTATAAATATCGGCGGATTAATGGCGCCGCTCATTATAAATTCAGTTGTCGGAGTGCACCATCCGGAATTATACCAATATGGATTTCTGATAGCTGCTATATCCATGTTTTTAGGGTTGCTTGTCTTCGTATTATCTAGAAAAAGATTTTTTGTTTTGGATAATGGGGAGCCTGTCGGCGTCAAGCCAATATCCAAAACCCAAATTAGCGAAAGAAAAAGCGATGAGGATTCAGGCAAGAAATTAAGCAAGATAGAGATTGACGGCTTTAAGGTGGTTTTTTTAATATTGATTTCCACCCTTGTATTTCAAGTGTTCTTCCAGCAGATCTTTACCACCCTGATACTTTTAGCTGAAAGCCATGTCAACAATGTGATTCCATTCATCAATCAGAGTGTGTCTCCTTCATTCTATTTGAGCTTAGGCCCTTTATTTGTTATACTTCTAAGCCCTATCTACATTAAGCTGTTCAATTCATATGAAAATAAAGATAAGCATGTTTCATCGATTACAAAAATAGGCATTGGCCTGTTGCTTTTAGGCGTTTCATTCTTCGTCCTGTTCATTGCAATGAACCATACAGGCGCCAACATAAAAATAAACATGGCCTGGATAGTGCTATTCATTTTCATTTTGGAAAATGCGGAACTTCTCATAATGCCTGTCACATTAAGTGCAATTACAAAGCTGGCTCCTGAAAAATTCACTTCTTCAATGATTGGTGTGTATTACGTTACATTCAGCATCGCTTCAGTGATTGCAGGATTATGTGCATCGGCTTTTCCAAATCAAAATCCAACAATGCTGTTTAATATAATTCCTATTGCAAACCTTTCAACATATTTCCTGTTCTTTGCAATCCTTGGAATAGTTATTGGTGGAATATGGCTCCTGTTTAAAAACAAAATCGTAAAATTGGCACATAAGCCAGTGTAAAAAAAGATTGGAAACCCTAGATTCTATCTAAGATTTCATTCGGATTTTCAAAAATCTGGATATCGTCGATGCTTTCGAGCTTGCGGGTGTTTTCAATGTCAATGTCTCTCATGTAGATTGTGATGATTTTTCCTTCCGAAATGGCATCGTTGGGGCAGGTGTTTCTGCACAGCCCGCAGCCTATGCATTTTGTAAGGTCTATTTCTGAATGGGGAATGATTGCACCCTGCTCGCATGCAAGACTTGCAACGCAGTCATCGCAGCCTTCACACTTTGACAGCTCTATTTTTGAAGGAAGCACAGTATCGATCGGCCCGGGGTGAATGTCTACCGGAACCATATAGGTTTTGACGGCACCCTTTCCGGCCTGTGCGACCGCATTTGTAACCAGGGTGTCGGCTATACCATAGACTATCTTTGAAACCGTATTTGCAGTGGCCGGAGAGACTATCAATAGGTCGTATTTTCCTAAGGACAGACGGCCCGTAATTGGATATGAAAACTTTTGGTTTGAATCAGTTGCAAGTTCACGGTATTTTCCTCCGGTAATGCCAACAACGCTTTCGTAAAGTCCATACATTTTAAGGACTTCCTCCGCTGCGCCTGAAAGGAATACCGTTACCTCATGCTCTTTTGCCAGCTTCAAGGCGACCTGTACTGATTCACGGAGTAAATGACCGGCTCCAGTGAATGCAAATGCGATTCTCATTTTAATCTAAGGTATGATATTGGTAAGCTTCCCTGTCTGAGAAGGCATAATCGAGTTTTGTGTACTGGTTCATGAATTCGGCCACTTCATCGGCGATGTCTTCCTTATCGACTGCAACACGCCTGATAAATTCTGCAACCTCATCCATCTCTTTTTCTTTAAGTCCCCTTCTTGTGATTTCCTGGGTACCGATCCTGATTCCTGACGGATCGTCTGAATTGTCCCTGTCATCGCCCGGAAGGAGGTTCTTGTTAAGAATCACGTTGTTGTCAGCAAGTTCCTTTGCAATGTCGGATGCTGAGCGGATGTTGGTTAGGTCAACTGCAATCTGGTGGGACTGAGTGAATCCCAAGTCTTCGCACAATACGTTGAATCCCCTTTCATACATTGCCTGACCTAAGGCCTGTGCGTTTTTGATGATCTGTTTAGCGTAAGCTTCACCGAATTCAAGCATTTCGGCGGTTGCGATTCCCAAACCTAAGAGATGGTGGAGGTGGTGGTTGCTCACTACCCCTGGGAACACCGCATTGTCTATTACTTCCTCGTTTTCCTTGCTTGAGAGGATGATTCCTCCCTGTGGGCCAGGGAATGTCTTGTGGGTACTTCCCATCATGACATCAGCACCTTCCTTTAAAGGCTGCTGGAACTGTCCGCCTGCAATAAGACCCAATACGTGTGCACCGTCATACATGATAGTTGCTCCGACCTCATCGGCAGCTTCACGTGCCTCCTTGACTGGGTGAGGGAATAAGAACAGGCTTCCTCCAAAGAGGATTATATTTGGCTTTTCTTCAAGTATTTTCTTGTTCATCGCATCGATGTCGATGTTCATAACGTTCTTGTCCAATGGATGGAAGACTGTCTTGAGTCCACGGATTCCGGCCGCACTTACATCAGCGTGGGAAATGTGGCCTCCTGACGGAACTTCAAGTGCCATTACCTTTTCACCAGGTTTTGCAAATCCAAAGAATGCTGCAAGGTTTGCTGTCACGCCTGAAACCGGCTGGACATTTGCATATTCGCAGTCGTAAACTTCGCATGAAAGCTTTTTGGTCCTGTCTTCAATGAGGTCAATGTATTGGCATCCTTCATAGAATCTTTCGAATGCCTGACCTTCAGCGTATCTGTGTGCAAAATCGGTTGCCACAGCTTCAGTCACTTCTACGCTTGTAACGTTTTCTGAAGCGATTAGATTGATACTGTTTCTCATGTATTGAGTATGTTCTTTCGCTATTTTTTCAAAATTTAAAATTTCATCATGATAATTAGCCATTTACTACACCTAATATCCAATTATATATCTATGATTTAATTTTTGTTTATCATGTAATATAATGCTTTTGAAAAACAAAAAAAATTGATAATATTAAATGTTGATTAGAGGATATCCTTAGAAAATTGGGCTAAAATTTTAAAGAATGAATGTTAATGTAAAAAAAGATAAATGCATAAATAATATAAAGTTAGAAAGAATCTAACTTCATATTAACTTCCTATAAATTGAACATGAAAAATGTAGTAATTTTTATGTCCAATTCTAATTTTACATTTTAAATTATATAACATTTTTGATACGTATCATGAAAGCGAAAAAGCCAACCAAAGGAAATTCTAAAACTTGAAAATTTTTTGGCGTTCAACAGTCTAAATTATTACATTTTAGCAATGATAATGGTGATGAGCCTAAGAATAGTAATAAGCAATATTATAAGCAGTTCCGTTTTTTCACTCATATAACCACCGTTCAAATCTATAGGAAGTGATTTAATTTAAGCAGGAAAAAGCTTTCACAGACTAGTCCGATAATATATTAAAGCGAAAATTATATAAATTAATCGATTTTTTGCCTTCAAAATTGCTTTTGACTTATAAAATTTACTTAGGGCAAAATAGTGCTAAAAAACAACCCAAAAAAAGCTTTAAATAAAAATAGCAAATGTTAATCTAAAAATTCTAAAAAAAAGAAAAAAAGAAATAGAGAAATTAATCTCTAGATCTATTTACCTAAGTCTTCAAGAGCAGCACTGATTTGTGCCATAATTTGCTCGGTTTTGAAGTGTTGTTGGTTCATTGCACCGGATGGACATGCACCTACACAGGTTCCACATCCTTTACATAATGCGGAGTTGATTTGTGCAAACTCTTTTCCACCTACGCCGGATGCGATTGAAATAGCATCGAATGGACATAATTCGACACATACTTGACAAGCACCACAAACGTTTTCGTCGTTGGATGCAATGATAGGTTCGATTTCTACTTCTCCTCTGTTCATTGGGATAGCTGCTCTGGATGCTGCAGCTGAACCTTGAGCAACGGAGTCAGGAATATCTTTAGGACCTTGTGCTACACCAGCAATGTAAACACCGTCAGTTAAGGTGTCAACAGGCCTGAGTTTTGGGTGAGCTTCCATGTAGAATCCATCTGCGGATCTGGAAAGACCTAAGGTTTGTCTTAATTCGTCGGATCCTGCAGAGTGTTCGAGACCTACACTTAATACAACTAAGTCGTAAGTGTATTCAGTTACTTTACCGAGTAAAGTGTCTTCTGCTCTGATAGTTAAGGTTAAATCATCGTTTTCGAAGATTTGT
>CACWUH010000032.1 GCA_902764015.1 uncultured Methanobrevibacter sp.
GATTTGTCAAACTCTGAAATTCAGGATATCCTGGATGCTTGCTCTGCAGGAGATAGCGTCGAATTTTTAGGGGATTCCTACAGGGATGTAAATTTGAATATCAAGAAAGGCATGAACATTTATTCTTTGAATAATGCAATAATTTATGGTAAGGATAATAATCCTGTATTCAGCATCGAAGCGAATAATGTATCATTATCAGGTTTTTCAATAATGGCCAGGTCCAATAATGCTATTGAGGTCAATAATGCTGAAAATGTAACTATTCATAACAATTCAATCTCCAATGTTCTGGATGTGGATAAGCTTTCAGGCTATGCCGATGCAACCATAAACATGCCAGGTTATGGAATAGGAGTTTCTAATTCAACAGGTGTCATGCTATCAGGTAATGACATCTCATTATTTGAAAGCGCAATTTTTGCCCAATACTCATCAAACATATCCATTGATGCCAATAATATAAGAAATAACAATTACGGCATCAAATACGGATTTGGAGTTGCAAATACTCACATAATCAACAATGAGATTTCAGAACAAATCGGATTGTATACTATGGATGTTCCAGAAGGCCCGTCAGGATACGGAATATTTTTGAACAATTCTGCAGTCAATGTCACAATCAACCATAATCATATCTATGCAAACCATCTGGGCATTTCCATCGATTCAAACTACTCTACAGGCATTGTCATTACCCAGAATACTATTACCGACAATGTTCTGGAAGGAATCAGATTCAATGCAGGATATGACCTTGCTGAAGATGCGGTCGAACCTCATGTCACCGACAATGCAATCTACAGGAATGCGAGGGGTCCGAGCATGATGATTTTAGGTGAATTGAGTGCCAATCCGTTTGGAATCTATGGAAACGGATTGTATAATCCTGAAGATAGGCTCAAACTGGAGCCAAACTGGTATGGCACAAACGACCTTCAGACCTGGGACAACGATACGGGCGTTGTGGGCTATGGAACGATGTGTCCGAGAATCAACACTACCAATATTCCGTTTAACATGACCTATAATTCAGCGGGCAATTACAGCATCAAATTCTATAAAAATGGAGTAGTGGCTTCAAATCTTCCTGTATTCGACATGTTCGCAACATTGAATCGCGGAACCGACAAGGAAACGGAAATAGTCTTTGATGTGATTGACGGTGTGGGCACTTTCACCTTTGACGCTTCAAGCTTCAATGCCACAGGCAACACAATTGAAATTTCAATCGGGTCTTTGATCAACTCAACGTCAAGGGTATTCAAGGTCGCTTACCAGTATAATGTTCCGCAAAGCGAAATTCCAGTTTAGATAAATATGTTTTTTTCATATTTATTCTTTTTTTTATTTTTTCATATAGATGAGACTATTTTCAAAAGTTATTTTTCAAAACAAGTTATTTTTAATCAACAAAACCATCAATGAAATCAATGGTAATGACATTAACTATCGATATAATCAACCAAACATTTCATTTAATCGATTTCAAATCCGCACTCCGAACACTTATGATTTTGGAATTTCACAACCCCTCCACATTTGGGACACAGCCACCTTTCACGGTCCTCCGCCATCATTCGGCCGATGCCTGTGGTCTTGATTCTCTTCGCTGAGCTTAATGTATCCAAATCATGCCTTTTGACATATTTCTTAGAGTGCTTTTTCATCAATGGGCATGGAAATTCGCTGCATCGCCCGCAGTAGCTGAAATTCTTCTTGTCAAAGCAGGCCTTGATTTTGCATTTCAGACTGGCCTTGCTTTTGCCGTCATTGCTTATCAGGCAGCCTCCACATGGATTTTGGAATTTCTCGCAGCTGATGCAATTGATTCCGCAGGGTGCCAGTAATTTTGAATCTAGTGTTTCGGGCATCTTCATGAAGAAAGTTATATATTTAATTTTTAATAAATATTACTCCATGAAGATATTGGTTGTTCAGGAGTCAGACTGGCTGGAGAGAAATCCCCACCAGCAGCATCACCTGATGGAGAGAATGGCGGAAAGGGGCCATGAAATTAAGGTCATAGACTATCCCATCGACTGGCCGAACGATGACGATTCAGGCTTGATTTATCACAAGGAAATTCATGAAAACGTTTCAAAAATCAAGGAGGATACGAACATCGAGGTAATAAGGCCGGGATTCATCAAAATCAAGGGCCTGAACTATGCAACGCTGTTCTTTACCCACAAGCATGAAATCGAGCATCAGATTGAGGAATTCAAGCCTGATGTAATTCTTGCATTGGGAATCCTGAACTCATATAATGCATCCAAATTGGCCAAAAAGCACAGCATTCCATTCGTATACTATTTCATTGATGTGATCTATGCACTGATTCCCGAAAAGGCATTTCAAAAGCTTGGAGAGAAATTCACTGAAAAGACAATCAGGAATGCCGATCTGGTAATCACAATCAACAAGAAATTGACGGAATTCGCCTATTCGGTAGGGGCCAAGGAGGATTCGACGATACTCATTGATGCAGGAATCGATCTTGCAAGCTATAATCCTGATTTGGACGATTCGGCAATCAGGGAGGAATATGGCATTGCAGAAGATGATATTGTGCTGTTCTTTATGGGCTGGATTTATGAGTTTGCCGGCATGAAGGAGCTTGCACGAGCATTGGGTGAGAATAAGGATGCCTATCCTAACTATAAGATTCTGGTGGTCGGCGACGGTGATGCATATGACGAGATGTGTGAAATCCGCGATGAATATGGCATGGCAGACCAGCTAATCTTGACCGGAAAGCAGCCGTTTGAAAGGATTCCCGAGTTTCTGGCATCAGCCGACTTCTGTCTTTTGCCGGCACATATCGATGAGCCGATAATGCAGGACATTGTGCCTATAAAGATTTACGAGTATCTGGCGATGAAAAAGGTGGTGATTGCATCCGAGCTTCCGGGACTTTCCAAGGAATTCGGATATGGTCATGGAATCGAATACATTCGGGAGGCTTCAGAGGTTTTGGAAACTGTTCAAAGGATATTGGACGAAGGCAGGTATGATGAAATCGCAGCCAATGCCCGTGAATATGTGAAATCCAATGACTGGGAAGCGATTACCGATAGGTTTGAAGAGGCTATGAAAAAACTGTTGTAAATGTTTTTACAACGATAATATCCTTTATTTAAGTCAAATTTTATTAATATTTCTTTTTTATTTTCATTAATCTTGTTTTATATTTCAATTGCTATTTTTTTAATATATGTATTATTTTATGTTTAAACAATAAATTTTTAGAAAACTTATTAAATAACTTCGTGAATATATATTCTTATCGAAAGATATTTTTTGGGGTTTATAAATGGAAAAGAAAATTAAAGTTATAATCTTATTGTTAGTTGTTTTAGTAGTAGCTGGAGTGGCTACACACATGTTTTTGACGCCTTCAACCGTAGATACGGTCGGTTCAAAAAATGTGATCGATATGATTGGAAGGAACATCGAAATCCCTGCCTCTGTCAGCAATGTCGTGGCTACAAGCCCTCCGATGACTACGGTATTGTATATGATTGCGCCGGACAAGCTGAAGGCCGTCAACTTCCAGTGGACGGACGATGAAATGAAATACGTTCCGAGCCAATACCAGAACTATCCGGTCGTTGGCGGATGGTACGGCACACAGGACGGAAGCTATGAGGAATTCATCGCTTCAGAACCTGACATTGTAATAGAATCAATCGATGAGGGTGGCGACGGCGATGCATCAACCGTCAAGGAAAGGCAGGAAAAGTTCGGAACAATCCCTGTCATTGCGGTCAAGGACACAACAAACGTTGAAACTGTCAATGAGTCCATCGCATTCATGGGTGAGATTGTCGGAGCTCAGGACAAGGCAAAGGAACTCAACGACTTCAACCAGAAATACCTGGATATTGTTCATGACAAGTCATCAAAGCTGTCTGATTCCGATAAGGTCAAGGTCTACTATGCTCAGGGCGATGACGGACTCCAAACCACTCCTTCACATTCCACTCACGGCCAGCTAATTGACCTGATTGGAGCCATTAATGTAGCTGATTCAGTCGCTCAGGGAAACACTACCGGAGGCGTTCAGGTGTCAATGGAACAGGTCATGAGCTGGAATCCTGACAAGATCATTACAAACGACCAGGAATTCTATAATAAAGTCTATTCTGATCCGAATTGGGCAAAGCTTGACGCAGTCAAAAACAAGGAGGTCTATGTGTCTCCGCAGTCACCGTTCAAATGGTTTGACAGGCCTGTTGGGGCAAACATGATCATTGGAGTTCCATGGACAGCAAAATGTTTGTATCCGGATGATTATAAAGACATCAACATGGTGGATGCAACCAAGGAATTCTACAGCAATTTCTATCACACGGATTTGAGCGATGACCAGGCAAAGCAGATTTTATTGGATTCCGGACTTAAGGAATCGAATCTATAGTGATATTCATGGATAAGGAGACAAAAGAGATTATAAGCATTGTCCTTCTAATCTTCTTTCCGATAGTTTTATTCTTTGCATCGTTTCTGCTTGGAAGATATCCTATAAGTCCGATTGATGTGTTCAATACGATATTGTGCCCTATATTTCCCCAGCTGGAAGTGAGTCCGACAATAACGACAATCGTATATGAGATAAGGCTTCCAAGAATCATAGGGGCAATCGTTGTGGGTGCATGCCTTGCAATTTCTGGAGCGGCATTCCAGTCAATATTCAAAAACCCATTGGTATCATCCGACCTTCTGGGAGTATCAAACGGTGCGGGATTTGGAGCGGCTCTGGCTATTTTGATTAGTGGAGCAAACATCGTAACCCAGATATTTGCATTCATTTTCGGTCTGATATCTGTTTCTGCCACATATCTGATATCACGGACCTACAAGGCCGGCGGAATACTTGTATTGGTATTGTCTGGAGTTGCGATATCCGCATTTTTCAATGCACTGATTTCTGCAATCAAGTTCATAGCTGATCCAGACGACAAGCTTCCTGAAATCGTATACTGGCTGATGGGATCATTGGCTTCCATCAATGCGGACAAGCTATTCATGATTGCAATACCTGTAATCATCGGGCTTGCGGTGTTGCTTGCATTGAGGTGGCATATGAATCTGCTTGCAATGGGCGATGAGGAGGCACAGTCCTTGGGTTTGAACCCGTCAAGAATAAGATTGCTGATTATTGCTGGATGTACATTATTAACATCAGCTGCAGTTTCCATAAGCGGAATCGTCGGATGGATAGGTCTGATTATCCCACATATGGCCCGTATGATTGTGGGGCCTGACAACAGGATACTGCTTCCGGCATCCTTAAGCTTGGGTGCAAGCTTTTTGCTTTTGATTGACAACATCTCCCGTGCAGTGATTTCCATTGAAATTCCGATTGGAATCCTGACCGCCATTATCGGTGTTCCTATTTTCCTATATCTGCTTAAGAGGGGGTATTCAGAATGGTCGTAGAAAACAGGTTGTTTGAAGTGAGGAATATTTCATTTGACTATGGTGGTGAGGAGATATTTTCAGATATCAGCTTTTCCATTGAAAAGGGCGATGTATTGTGCATTCTGGGGCCGAATGGTACCGGAAAGACCACATTGATCAAATGCCTGAACGGTCTTCATGACATCAACTCTGGTGAAATTCTAATCAATGGCGAAAACATTAAGAAATTATCGTTCAAACAGATTTCAAAGCATATAGGCTATATTCCTCAAGCGCATGTCCCATCATTCCCGTTCAAGGTTTTCGATGTTGTTTTGATGGGAAGGGCACCATATCTGAACCTGACTGACTCTCCAAAGGATGAGGATAAAAAGATCGCTCTTGATGCTTTAAAAACTTTGGGAATCGAGGATTTGAAGGACAAGGAATACACCAATCTAAGCGGCGGGGAAAGACAGCTGGTTTTCCTTGCAAGGGTATTGTGCCAGAAGCCGGACATCCTGATATTGGATGAGCCGACCTCGCACCTGGACTTTGGAAACCAGATAAGGCTGTTGGAAATAATCGACAATCTTTCAAAGACAGGCCTGTCGATAATAATGTCGTCACATTTTCCGGACCATGCATTTCTAAGCTCAACAAAGGTGGCTATCATGAAGAACAGGCAGTTCATAGATTTCGGAAGTCCGGACGATGTCGTAACTGAAGAAAACTTAAAGAAAGCATATTCAATTGATGTAAAACTTATCGAGTTGGATGGCAAGCGAAAGGTTTGTGTACCAATGAAAACAAATTTAAAACTAGATTTTTAAGGTGATAGTATGAATGAACAAGACTATGATGAACAACTTACAAAGGCAGCCAATTTCCACGGCCATGTCTGTGGCGGAATAGCCATCGGAACAAAACTGGCTATGTATGGGCTGGAGCTGCTTGGAATGCCGTTGAACGAAAGGCATAAAAACCTGATAGTGTTTCTGGAAATCGACAGATGCATGTCCGATGCCGTCCAGTCAGTCACAGGATGTTCCATGGGAAAGAGAACCTTGAAGCAGATGTACTACGGAAAGTTTGCGGCAACATTCATGAACCAGGACACCGGCGAGGCCTTAAGGATTACCGATGCCGATGCAAACAAGAAGTTCAAGGATGAGGAAACCAAGGAGGAAATGATTGCTCGCTTTAGGCGAACTCCACCTGAAGAGCTTTTCAAAGTCGACAAAGTCAGAATCGAATTGGGTCCGGGAGACATGCCGGGCAAGCCTTACACCACAGCATTCTGTTCAGTCTGTGGTGAAAAGGTATCGGACGGCAGGCATAAGCTGATTGGCGGAAGACCTGTCTGCAAATCCTGTGCCGAAGGGTCTTACTACGAAATAATTGAAGAATAACTTTGATATTTTTATTTTTGATTATTTTTTCTATTTTTTTATTTTTTATCAAAATTTTTTCTTTAATTTAATCTAAACTTATTTTAATTCATTATTTATTAAAATAAAAACATTTTAACTTCTTAAATTATTTTTAAATTATGCATTACGATATGTTTATATATTCATGTTGATTAATATTTAATTAGATAAGGAATATTCAAAGGGTTAAAAAATGGATTTGATGAGTGCATATTTATTGATTGTTTTGGTTCTGTTTGCCGGCAATATCGCATTGCTGCTTGGCAATTCAAGGATTTCCAATCCAAAATTGGTCATGATATCTGCAATATTTTCAATTGTTACATTTCTTTTAATGAATGCTTCCAGTTATCTGAACATTCCCCTATTGGATTATTTTGCATATGTTTTCTTGATTGCCGCTATTCTGGTGTTTGCATTGATGGTGCACTGCACAAGAAACAATAAACCTAAGGAACTGTTATGTTCAGTGGTGCTTATCTTCATAATTTTGACAATTCTGATTTCTTCTCAGGCGAATCGGGACTTTTTTTATACCATTCTATATTCCTTATTGGTATTCATTATTTTATTTGTTGTTTATCAACTCACAAAACTGCTGCATCATGCAAAAAGACAATATTCAGTAATTATTGGCGAATACATGTGTCTGGCTTCGATACTGATTTTCATCTTTGCCATGACATACAACTCCACAATTACCCTGGACTACACAGCATTTGATCCGTTCCTGATATTGACTCCGACCTATCAGCTGGTCTATGTTGTCATTGGAATTGTCGTTGTTTTGGTTGCAGGAGTACTACTTAATGATTATAGGGGGAAATAGATGATAATTCAAGGAACTGAAACGCTGACTTCGCTGATTCACATACTTTCGGAAAGCCTTCTGACGCCGGTCATTATCCTGCTTGTGGTTTCCATAATAATCGTCATCCTTAGTTTTGGAGGATTGCTCAATGAATTCATATCAAGAAAACCAATAAGCTCAAAGAATCTGGAGGATTTGGTGAGAAGGGTTTCGTTTTCAGCCAATGTGGACCAGATGAAAGATGAAATCAAAAACAGCAACCTCTTCGATTATCAAAAGGAGGTTTTGCTTAGAATAGCTGATAATTATGATATCGGCAAGGATGCTAGAAAGGCTCTTGCAGGAGAGCTGATTTCGGCTCAAGAGACAAGACTGATTAAAAAGACCAACAAGACCGACATATTGGTTAAGGTTGGTCCAAGTTTAGGTCTTTTAGGCACTTTGATTCCGTTGGGGCCGGGCCTGGCGGCACTTGGAACAGGCGACATTGCAACCCTTGCACAGGCCTTAACAATTGCATTCGATACGACTGTTACAGGTTTGACGGTTGGTGCCGTTTCCTTTTTGATATCAAAATATAAAAAGCAATGGTATGAATCTGAACTGATTGATTTGGAGACTGTTGCAGAAGCGGAACTCGAAACAATCAATAAATGGTGATTTGATGCTTAGAAAAAGGAGAAGAATTTCTGATTCTGCGGATGATGACCCGATGAGCGGGCTAAGCAACCTTTCGGATGCAATGCTTGTGTTGGCATTGGGCTTTTTGATTTTTGCAATAATGGCATTGTCTGCAAATCCGGACATGATTACGCAATCCCAATCGACTCAGGACGTTTCAACGGCAGATACGTTCACTCAGAACTACACTGATGCTGGCGGGCTTGAGGACAGTGGCTACAGTGAAGTCGGAAAGGTATATCAGGATCCGACCACCGGCGAGCTTGTGATGGTGTCGGGCTAGGCTATTTTTTGGAGTTTTAAAACTCCTCTTTTTTTATTTTAATATTTATTTCACTTTAAAATATTGATTTGACTTTGTAAAATTGCCTTTATTTACAACAGAGTCTTTAAATGCTTTAATTACCAATGTTATTTCATGAAATTGAAAAAAATATTTTTAGTGATTTTCGGATTTTTAACTTCACTGTTTTCCGTTGACGATTTCAAAAGGTTTTTGAATGACAATATGGGAGGATTGATTCTCCCTTTTGGAGATGAAGTATATTTTGATGAGGAATGGATGGAATATAAACGGTTGGAAATTGATGAGTCGGTCAAATCAGTTAATCCTAAAGACTTGCCAGATGATTTCTGTGATGAGGCTTGCAGGCTGGTTGATGAATTCCACAGGAAAACTGTAAATGAAAAAGTTGAATGGATGCTGTACTTTGATTACATGACGGGTGAGGTGATATACTGCTGGAAAGGTTATGAAGACCGGAGTATTGGGAAATTTGATGAAATATATTTAGTGGACAGACATGTTGCATCAATACATAGCCACACAAAGGATTTGTATTCATTTCCTTCTCTGGATAATTTTGATATTTTAGAAAATTCATTTGAAGATTTTGAAATCATCACTTCGGCAGATGCTTTTTGGATTATTGAATTTAAAGGGACTATTAGTAAAATTTCTAGAAGAAGATTCCAACAATGCCTTAGAGAGGATATGTATATGACTATAGAATCTATTAAATATTGGGGTGAAGATGGTTTTAGAATTAGGAATGTGACTGAGAATATTATAGGAAATTATTTATTGAATGAAATCAATAATGAAATCCAATGCATTAATTTAATTTTAATCAAACGGAGGTATGGTTAAATGGATAATAAAAATGATTTCAACAAAATAGGATATGTTAATAGGGGTAGAGGAATTCCGAAGTATCCTGCTGAATATAAGTTTCATATGGATGAATCTGTTGAATTTACAAAAGAACATGAAGAAGCTAGAAGAAAAAAACTTTCTAAATTCTTGGCTCAATATGGGTTGGAACTGGTTGAATAATCGATTTTGCCGATACCTTTATAAATGCATAAAACAAATATTTTATTACTGTTATTTTTAACAGTGATAATTACTTTTTTTGGGATAAGTTCCCATATGGATGTGGCCTTTGTGGCTGAACAAAAAGGTGTTATTTATGTATAAATATATTAGAGACGCATGGAAAAACCCGGATGAGTCCTACGTACGTGAACTCATGTGGGAAAGAGCTCCTAAATGGAGAAAGCAAAAGGCAGTTCAAAGAATTGAAAGACCAACCAGGCTCGACAGGGCTAGAAGCTTAGGTTACAGAGCCAAAAAAGGTTTCGTATTGGTAAGGACCAGAGTAAGACGTGGTGGAAGAAGGAAAACTCGTCGCTTCAACGGTCGTAAACCTAAAAGAATGGGTGTAAACAAGATTACCCAAGCAAAATCCATTCAAAGAATTGCTGAAGAACGTGTAGCCAAAAAATACCCTAACTTAGAAGTATTGAACTCCTACTGGGTATGGTCTACTGGAAAACATAAATATTATGAAGTAATTTTAGTAGATCCACAAAGTCCTTCTATCAAAAATGATAAAAAAATCAATTGGATTTGCTCCAAAAAGCACACTAACAGAGCTCTCAGAGGCTTGACCAGTGCTGGTAACAAAGGACGTGGAATCAAATCTAAAGGAAAAGGCTCTGAACAAGCCAGAAGAAGAAAAATCTAATTTTTCTTCATTCCTTTTTTTGATTTAAATGATTCATAACATAAAATTCAGGGCTTTCGTTTATGAGGACGAAAGCGTCGATGAGATAACTGATGCTATTTTAAACATTTTACCTGAAGCCGAAATCGAGGCTGAGGAGGCTGAAGGTCTTCTTGAAGATAAGATAATTATTTTATCTGGTGTTGTATCCAAAAAGAGATACACAAGGACTTTTTTTAACACACTCATTGAGTGGACAGATTTAGATAAGTTAAATTCTGATTTAGAGCGCAAGATGGATGAAAAGGGAAACTGGTTTTTGAGATTCGATAAGAATGACGCTCTGGATGAAATATGGACCATTCTTGACAAGGGCGATGCAATTCATCTTAAGGTAAAGATTGCCGCTTTTCCTGCAAAAAAACAGATTGCAGTAGATAAGGTGCGCGAAGCCATCAAAAATAAGTAAACTTTATTTTATCATTTTTCCAATATATTATCAAAGGTGGTTAGATGGAAAGACAAAGCTATTTTTTGATAATTTTACTTGTTGCCTTTGTAATTTGTATGGGAGTGTTCTGGTTTCAGTTCAACAATGATGTGGCAACCTTCATAATGATCAATGAAACCGAGGTGGCCCAAGGAGGCTCATTTTCCGGAATGCTTGTCGATGCATATGGAAACGGCGTGGCCAACCAGACAATAACCTTCCACAAGCCCGGTCATGAAATGGGAACCCTTGTGGATGTCACCACTGATGATAAAGGCGAATTCACGATTGAGAATGCCGAGTATCTGCCTGATGCCGGAAAGGACAACTACTATGGTGACTTTACATTCGCAGGCCATGACAAATATCAGGGATGCACATTTGAGGGCAATGTTACTGTGAGGGCTAGTTAGCCTTATCTTCCTTGATATTGGTGAAGATATAGCTCAATGCCAGGATGGCAACTGTAATCATGCCGTAGACTATCAATTCAAAACCATTTGCATTCAAAAGCAGATGGTATACGCCAGTGCCCCACATGATTAGCAGGAATACCGGCAATAGGTATTTGAGTACAAACACCCAGGTCTTTCCGACTTTTACCCGGTCGTTTTCATTCAATACTGGAATGACTCCTTCAATATCATAGAACCATGTGAATATTATGGATTGGGCTGCGATTAAAAGAAGGATACAGAATTCCGTAATGAAACTGTCGACAATCCCTACCAGATAGCTGCTGATTCCTGTTGTGAATAATAATGAAAGTATGCAGCCGACTATTGACCATACCGTCACAGCTTTTCTTCTCGACCAGTTCAGCTTGTGGACCGTTGAGTTTATCATCGGCTCGAATACAGAAACAGCTGAAGTTATTCCGGCAAACAGTATTGCCACAAACAGTAATGGGGCAATTATGTGGCCAATAAAGCCCATTGCATTGAAAATCATTGGAAAAACGATAAATACCAGACTTGAACCTTCACTTACCAGCTGAACCATTGGAGTTCCCGAAGTATATGACATGTATCCGAGAATTGAAAATATTCCGAATGCCGTGCACACTTCAAATGCGCAGTTTGCAAAAACCACAATCAGAACATTGTCGGTCAGTTTTGACCCTTCAGGCAGATAACTGGCATATGTCAATGAAATCGACTCTCCCATGCTTAATGAAAAGATGATTTGTGAAAATGCGGCCAGCCAGATATTCACATTCAAAAGCATGTTCCAATCCGGATTCAGCAATGCACCTATGCCGATGCCGGCACCAGGAAGAGTCAGTGCAAAAACGATGATGAATGCCATTATGGCGAAAAGCAGTGGAATCAGAATCTTTGAGGCCTTGCCTATTCCCTCGTTCAAGTCCCTATGTGAAATGTACCAAACGATGATCCACACTATCACCATGGAAACGGCCGTTGGGATTATGAAGTTTCCCATATTTGATAGGTTTGAGCTTCCGCCAACATTTTTTACAAAATAAAGTGCCGAATCGCTTCCCCAGCTGAAATTAAGGCTGGAACCCAGATATACCATATCCCAACCCACTATGACAAGATAATAGATTAAAACAAAATATACGATTAAAATCAATGCCCAGGAGACATACTCCAATTTGGGATTGATGCCCTTCAGGATATTGGAGAACGAATCCTTGTGCCTGAATCCTATGCCGTATTCCAATATGAGAAATGGAATGCCCATAACGAGAATTGCAATCAGGTAAGGTATGAAAAAGGTTCCTCCTCCGTTGGAATAGACCACATAGCTGTAGCGCCAGATGTTGCCCAATCCGACGGCGGCCCCAATCATCGATAGGAGAAAGGCAATCCTTGAGTTCCATTGATTTTTATTAACCATATGTTCTACACCAAGCATATCTTTCTTTTAAAAATGATATAAATATATTGTTTGATGTTCAATAGGACATGTTTGCAATGAATTGGGCAATGCATTTGTTTCCATGTAAATAACTATATTGTTTAATTCAATTCATTAAATCGAAGTCTCACAAAAATAGAAAATGGGCCCGACGGGAATTGAACCCGCGACAACAAGGTTAAGAGCCAAGCGCTCTGCCAGACTGAGCTACGGGCCCCATTGAAAAAATCTTTATAATACAATATTAACAATTATGTCATTCACTATATTTAACTATTTTGTTTTTTACATCCTATCTTAAACTTAATGGATGAAGTAGTTACTAATTAAATTAAATTAAACATGGCTTTATCCCATTATTTATATTTTTACTCATGACTAAATTTTTTAAAAAAATTTGACTAAAAAGATATTTAGGAAAAAATCATAAATAACAAGTGGAGAAAACGATTGTTGGTGAAATATCATGAAAAAATACTCCTGCAACAATTGCAGAATTATAAACTGCAAACACCAGGACAAGGAATATCCTAAATTCTGTCCAACAAAAGAATTAACAACTGATGAAATATTTGAAATTGAAAAACTATACAATGAAGACAACAACAAAGAAATATCACGAATCTCTGCAGAAATTGAAGAGGAATTCTACTGCAAATACACAAGGGTAGAAGAAATCATGGAATTTGCAAAAAGACTAAAAATGAATAAAATAGGAATAGTGTCATGTGTGGGGCTGATGGAGGAAAGCAGAACATTTGCAAAAATCCTAGAAAAACACGATTTCGAAGTTTTTTCCGTATCATGTAAAGTTGGAGCAATGAAAAAAACAGAAATGACCGGACTGGATGAGAAAAAAACAGTCATAACTGGAAATGTAATGTGCAACCCGATACTGCAGGCAAAATTACTGAACAATGAAAAAACAGACCTTAATGTTATAATAGGATTATGTGTAGGCCATGACAGTCTATTCTATAAATACTCTGATGCCCTGTGCACAACACTTGTAACAAAAGACAAAGTACTTGCACACAATCCGGTTGGGGCATTATATCAAACAAACACATATTACAAGAGGTTATTAAACGATTAAAAAAATTCATAAGTAATGGCTAATTTTGGAATATTATGCAAAAATGCTTTCAGATACATGTTATATTCCATCCGGTCTAATGGAAAACAATCTTAAGGTTTTCCAAAGCAATTTTCAAATCTCAAATGGATCATGTTAATGTATTTTTAGTGAATAGTCATATTTGAGAATAGATTCAGCACTCCAACTCCAATAATGATTAATGAAAGCCCAATTATTGCGGCCCAATCTGGTGTTTGTTTAAAGGCAATAATTCCAACTAGTGTCACAAGCACTATTCCTAATGCTGACCAGATTGCATAAGCAATTCCTATTGGCACTGTCTTTAAGCAGTTGCTAAGGCAATAGAATGAAAGCATATATAGCATGATTGACCCTATAGTTGGTAAAAGTTTGCTAAAGCCATCAGAAACTTTCAATAGTGTTGTTGCACTTGTTTCAAATAAGATGGCAAGTATAAGAAAAATTATATTATTCATTTAGATAACTCCCATTCTATTAAATTTTTTTCTATTAGCAAATATATATTTTGGTAAATTCCATTAACTTCTTTTCAGGGATAAGTTTCTTTAACCAATTAAAAGCGAAGTTTGTGTTTGGTGAACATACTTTTGAGACCTGGTTCATATATATCTCATCAATCGATCTATATCGTGGGATTTCCAAAGCATTTATTAAATCCTAAATTGATGATGTTAATGTCACATTTTAAATCTATAAAAGTCAAATAGTTATATAAGGTGGATTGAAAATGGCAGATTTAAATTTTGATCATGAAAGAATAATGTTTACGCCTGCTTTGCTTTACATTGACTACATTAATTTGCATTTTAAGTACTATCTAAAAAAGAATCATGAGGATATCACTCCTTATGACTTTACGTATCTTGCTAATATTTTCTACAATCCGAACTGTTCTCAAAAGGATTTGGCAGAGTTATTGTTTGTAAGTGAATCAAATGTTGCCCAAAAAATTAAGAGACTTGAAAAAAATGGATTGGTAAAACGGGATGTTGATGAGAAAAACAAAAGCCGCAGAATTTTAAATTTAACAGAAAAAGGAAAGGAAATTTATTTCAAATTACTAAAAGAAGCTTATGAAGGTGAAGCCAAATTTTTTGAAAATTATTCTCCAGAAGATGTTGAAATATTCAAAAAAATGCTATACGATTATTCTCAATTGGCTATTAATTCATACTAACTTTTATATATTAAACCTTGTAGAAACCCTCATTTAAAATACTTGAATTGCTCTGTAGATGTTGTATAATATGTCTTTGAGTTTTGTTTCTTTATTTTGGAGTTTTGTG
>CACWUH010000033.1 GCA_902764015.1 uncultured Methanobrevibacter sp.
AATTTACAAAAAGACATTGTCATGAATATATCGCTGGCGTTAATGTCAACAACTCATCACCAAATGAAAGTTTATGGAATGAATTTTGTTTTATACGAATTGTTCGTATTTTTATAGGGTTTCTTTATATAAAATAACTTTTTTCATGGTGAAAATTATCATAATTTAAAAAATTTAGGCATGCCTAAAAATTTAAAACAATCCTAAAAGGACAATCCTTTAAAATATCTTAAAAACAAATAAAAGAATGATTTTAAAAGTATTTATAAAAAAATAATTAGATATATCTTTTTTTCAGTATTTACTATCTTAAAATAAGTATATAAATTTATTTGAACTAAAAAGACAAAAAGTATACCAAAAGGACAACTTGTTATTTTCTATATTCGGAGGGGGTGTAGCCGACATGTTCCTTAAATGCCTGGTTGAATTTAGACGGTGAGGAATAGCCCACCTTTTTAGAGATTTCTGAAATATTCAACTCTCCCTCTTCAATCAACCGACAGGCATAATCAAGTCTGTACTCCTTTCTCCATTTAAAAATCGGTTTTCCATAGACTTCCTTAAAGCAGTTCTTCAAAGTTGTTTTGCTCACACCATATCTGTCGGATAATTCATCAATTGTGATTTTGCTTTCCAAATCATTAATTAGGTCATTTTTAACATTTTCAATTAAATCGACCTGCTTTTTAGAAAGAGGCAATGATTCTGTTTTGGTCTCACTGGCTATTGAGAAAAACAACAGCAACTCAAGACACTTTAATTTGAAATAAGGCTCCTTGATTCTGTCATCAACACAGTATAACTCACCGATTACATGGTCGATTTTTTCATTTGCTCTAAGTAGCCTATATCCCTTTGACTTTTCCAAACTTTCATACAAATCAAATCAAAATCAGGAATGAGGTTCTTGATAGGTTCATTTGCAGCATCAACATCAATGAAAATCTCCAGGCCTCTGTAATATCCCAGAGGAAAATCGGAAATTGTCTTTGTCAAGTCATAAATGCTGACGCACAAATCTCCCTTTCCGAAATAGACAATTCTATCGTCGCCTATCGCATATGAGTATCTGCCCTTAGCGCAATGGTTGATTTGAAGCAAACGGGAAGAGATTTTATCCTCGAAAAACACGTTATCGATATTGTCGATGTTGATGTCCATAAATGCGATGATAATGCCGTCAAACAGTGAGTATGTTTCCATTTTTCCGTATTCGCCATCCTTTCCCAGTTCAATTGTCTTTTTTGAACCATCCTCTATAATCGAAAATTCCGATTGGACGACCTTGTCGAACATTCCATAAAGATTTTCATTCATATACTTAAATTTGATGCAATCTTTATTTAAATCTAATTTTAGAAGGTCACGGTGCTGCGGGAACACTTTCATATTTTGACGCATTGAGGCCTATTTCCATTGGGGGGATAACTTTCTCTTTGTTTGTCAGTTGATGCGTGTTGGAATCAATCTCGAGCTTAAGGGTGTTGCTGTTTTTGCTTTGTGTCCACTCCACATCGTTGAGTATCTCTTTGCCGTCTTCGAATGCCTTGGTCTGCATGTCATTGCAGTATGAAGTGATGTAATTTGCCCGGGCGGAACTGTCGTTCATCTTTGCTGCCTGCGAAATCACTTTGCTCGTTCCGGCGAACATCTTGCCTTCCGCATCATGCCAGTATGACTGCACTGGCTTGCCGTAAATTTTGTAGTTGTCCGGTCCCACACAGCGTGTGCAAATATCCTTGAAGACATAGTAGGGGTATTTGTCTGCATCAAACACTTCTTTATCCTTTACAGGCTGATTTGCTCCATAGGCGTCGCTGACATTTATGCAGTCATTGGACATCGGCACAAAGACTCCATAAACCGGCGGACCGCAACTGATCCAGCTGACGCATGACATTTCTGACGGAAGATTTGGGTATATCTGCATAATATGGGCGCTCAGTGTCGTATCTGTTCCGATTACCCTCATGTCGATTCTTCCGGTCTCGTCAGGGGAATATTTTGTTCCCTCATATCTGTTGCGATAAATTTGGGAGACATCCTCTAGTGAAACCTTCTTGTCCGGCGCAAAGCATAGGGGATACTTGGCGTTATGGTTGTAGTCTGTGCTGAAGTTTGAAGGTGCCAGAATCTGGTGTCCCATCCAGGTCCTCATATGGGAGGTGTCTTTAGTAATCTGCATTCCGGAATATGTGTCAAGCAGATTGACCTCATCATTCCTGCCGTGCACGGCGAAACCGTTTTTCTCAGCAAGACTAATCAGTTCCTTGGATGTGATATTGTCCTCGTAGTCGGACAGGTACTCCAAGGAATACTCATTGCCGAAGACCGATACCTTGTCGGTTGGCAATTTCACTGCGGCATACTGATGTCCGGTATAAATCTCCACATACCAGGTTTCGTTCTGGTCAGCAATTATGGCAACATTGGATTCGCTGCTGCCGTACTTGTCAATGATTCCACAAAGAACTTCTACAGCTTCTCTGGCGGTTTTGCTCTGACAGACCACAAGGTCTACGGCGGCATCTTCAGTAAGTCCGTCCTCTATTAAGGGGTCTGCTTCCAGTGAGGCATTGTTTGAATAGGCTGTAACGGACATGGTCATGGCCACGCCGTATTCATTTGTGCAGGTGGCCGCATCAATGCTGCAGTTGTTGTATGCCGTTGTGCTGTTCATATATGGTGTTGCGGTGTATTTGTAGGTGGTTGCCGGAATTTCTGTTTTCACTTTTCCGCCCTCACTCACGTCCATGAGCCTGCCTGGTTCATTCTCCACTCTAGGTGTCACTGTTATATGGTTGCCCCAAACCTCCGGATAGTCATTGGACCTTGCAACAATTATTGAACCGTCTGCGCTTACATCCTGGCCCACATATACTGCGGTACATGCCGAACAGGCCTGCATGCTGCACACCAGCAGCACACACAATGCCATAAATATCAATCTTTTGGATAAATGTTTTGCCTCCATCATAAATGCCCCTCTTTGTGAAATAATATGTGTTTGAATAAATATTATGGATAATACCTTTCACAAACATTATGTTCATGAAACTGATGAATTTTCTATTTAATTAAATGTTTGTATCAATTTAATATAAATTTTTGGAATGGCTTCAACATATCCTGCCGGTTGACATCCGCTTTTGTTTGAGTCAAAGCAATCACGAAATCAAATTCAAAAATAGCGTCATGGAATTGGTGCTATTTGGGAGGGCCTGCAATTTTAGAAGCTAGCCGAATAGGGCGCCAAGACCAAGTAATCCGCTTTCTTCATTTTCATCGTCATTATCATCCCTTCTGTCTCCATATTCCACATCATATTTGAGTTTGGATTTGAACACTTCGCGCACAACCTCCGATTTGCAGTTCAACGCTATCCTATATATGGAAGGGATTTCGCATACCTTATCTTTCAGATAATATAACTCCCCGCATCTGTAGATTTCATTTTCGATTAGGAAATCCTCTATCACCTTCATGTCGGTGAAATCCGGCCTTGCCATAATGGAAAGGCATAGCTCCTTGCCGTTATTGTCATATGGGAAGCCTTCCCAGATGGACCTGTTTTCAGGATTATGTGAACTGTATGGGGAGCTGTAGATAAAGTCGAGCAGAATAGACATGTCATCTAGGTTTCTCAGGCCATATTCCCTTGCAGTATATGTGGTTGAGTTTTTGGTCAAATCAATCAGCAAATCGGTATCTGTAATTTCAAAATCTGCCATGAAAACCTTGTAGACCTCTTCCCGTTTAAGCAAATTCATGATAAGGCCTTCATCTGTCATTTTTGATATCAGCTCTCGCCTGTTGTCATATTCACACTCTTTTAAAGCGAATTTGTAAAGCATCTCATCATCATCGATGATGCTTCCGACATATCTTCTTACGGTTTTGCAAGGATTTGAAAGGCCGATATATTCCAGAAGGTCCTTGTCACGGCATTTGCGAACAATGGCTGTGCATACCACCTCTTCACATTCAACTTCACCCAGTCGTTTTAGGATGTCATGGCTTTGAATCTTGTTGACAGCCGCTTTCCGGTTAAACGGATTGGAATTGTTGAATGCAATGATTTCCAGATTTGATTCGTCCCTTATGCGGTCTACTATATATGCCGAAATGTCATTGTATGGATTTGCCTGAACCGCTTCGAGGAGAAATTCCTCATCGTCAATCTTTTTTATGGCCTTTCTTTTCATGGATTGGGCTGTGCAGTAAAGCGCAATATTCAAAAGCAATAGCTTATCCGTAATCTTGTCCAATGCCTTGTTCATGTATTCCCTGTTGTGGCAGGCCAAATCCGCCAGAATATGCTCGTCATTGATTTTTTCAAATGCATATTTGCGGATTGCGGCTGAAGGGGCATCATTTACAATTGCATAAAGCATGTTTTCATCTTCAATAGTCTCTATAGAACTCAAATCGATATCCTCGAATGCAATGTAATCTTCATTAATGTCGATATCCTTTCCCAACCTTTCAAATGCATGGAGCCTCATCACAGGATTCAAGTCCGTGGTGATGTCCTCAAGCAGGTCCTCATCATCGATTCGCCTTAGGGCTTCAAGACGCACGGAATCATTTCGGTCTGATCTTATTATGGTGGCAAATGTATGTTGATCGTCCAGATTCGGATTCTTGACAGCCTCCCGCCTCACTCGATAATCCAAATCGTTCAAGGCAAGATTTCTTAAAGTATCAGGCGAGACCAGCTCTCGTGCAACCAGTGCGCGAAAATCGCCAAAGACCCTTTCATGAATCAGGTCTGTCAGGGCGCCTTCGTCGGATATCCTACCTAGAATGTCTTCATAAATTCTAATCCCGATGGATTCATAAATCATCTTGTCATAATTGCGCGCAAATGCCGTAAAGCTTTCAAACGAGAAATATCCGAAATTTTCCAAAAGCAGCCTATGCAGTATATTGGCATCATTAATGTTTTCGAGGGCTTCTTGGCGCACATTCCTATCGGGGTCCTTTCTTAAAATATCCGCCAAAATATCATCATCATTAACCTTTTTGGTTGCAGCCATTCGAACATTCAAATTGGAATCATTGAGTGCAATTTCAGTTAAAACATTCTTGTCATTAAGATTTCTAACCGCATTTTCTCTAACATAATCTTTAGGGTTATTCATTGCTATATCGATGAGAATATCCTCATCGCTAATCCTTTTAACGGCTCCAATGACGGCTCCCGGATTAGTGCAATTCCTTACAATGCTGGCTAAAACATTCTGGTTTCGGATTCTTCGAACAGTTTCAAGGTCGATTTCACCGGAATTATTCATTGCAATGTCGGCTAAAACATTATCATCACTTTCAGGGGACGTTTCGCTGTCAACATCGCTATGGGAATCATTTCTTGCGATTTCGGCCAAAACATCCTCGTCATCAATCTTTTTGCTTGCAGCTATTCTAACATCATAATCAGTATCGTTTCTTGCGATTTCGGCCAAAACATCTTCATCATTAATCTTTTGGACTGCAGCTTTTCTAATATAATTAACGCGGTCATTTCTTGCGATTTCGGCTAAAGTATCCTCGTCACTAATTCTTCGAACAGCTGCCTTTCGAACTTGCCAATCAGAATTATTCATTGCAATGTCGGCCAAAACATCCTTGTCATCAATTTTTTTGGCTGCGGCTATTCTAACATCATAATCAGTATCGTTTCTTGCGATTTCTGCCAGGACATTTTCATCTTTAATCCTTTCGGTTGCGGCTCTTCGAACTTGCCAATTAGAATTATTCATTGCAATGTCGACTAAAGTATCCTCATCACAAAGGCTTGAAATTATGGTGGTGATGCCGATTTTATCAGTAATCTTTTCCTTTGAAAAAACATTTCCAAAAACCAATTTTCTCATTGCAGCATCCCGAATGAGGGGGGAGTCTCTTCGATATAATTCAAACAGAATCAAAGGATTTGCAATATTGTTGATGGCATGCTTGACGGTGAATTCATTTGAAGTGCATATCATTGCAATATCCATCAATTGTGATTCGTCATTAATATCGCCAATAAGTTGCATTAATTCCTCTTCATCTGAAGTGTTTTTTAAGAGACTAATGTAAAAATGAGGCTTGTTTAACTTTTTCAATGCCTGAAGCTTAACTTCAAAATCGGAATCGCTGCTGACAATATCGTTCAGGAATTTTTCATTGTCCAGCTTTTTGACTAGCTTTTTGCGGGATTGTGTGAGATTTTCGCCGGTCATTTCCTCCAGAAGCGGTCTGTTGTTCAGTTTTTTATATAATGCGAATCTTGTATCGTAGTCTTTGTGGGTGTTAGCCATTTGCCAAATTAAATCCATATCCCGAATCTCATTGATTGCGGCTATCCTTACCTTGAGATTTTTATCCTTTTGTGCGATATTAAACAGCAATGATTCATCGCTGATTCGTTCAACGGCTTTGATTCGAACGGCAGTGTCGGGGCTGTTTTTTGTGATTTCAGCTAAAACGTTCTCGTCATCAATCCTTTCGACTGCAGCGCTTCTAACATCAACATCGAAATCATTGAATGCAATATCTTCCAAAATTTTCGCATTGTCCAGATCCTTAACAAGATTTATGCGGGATTGTGTCAGATTTTCGCCCGTGATTTCCTCAAGAAGGGACTTTCTGTTCAACTTTTTATATAAGATGAATCTGGTATCGTATTCCGGGTGGGTGCTGGCCATTTTCCAAATCATGTCCATATCCTGAATCCTGTAGATTGCAGCTATCCTCACATGGGGATTTTCATCCTTCTGTGCAATCTCAATGAACAGTGATTCATTGGAGTGGGTTTCGATATAGTTAATCTTTTCATAGTCATCAAGATTCTCAAAATCATCATAATCAAGGGCATCCGCCGAAATACCTTTCAGGGCAATGCTTTTGATAATGTCATTTTCCTCATTCGAAAATATCTCATATAGGATGGAATCGTCATTGATGAGATTGACAATAACGTATCTTATCTCAAAATCGTCATTATCATTGTAAATTTCCAACAGCTTATTATCATCGCTGATTTTTGTGATTTCGTCCAGTATTGCGGATTTATCGTTTTTCAAAAAAACCACCTGAAAATTAAATGTAATAAATGAATTCGCTTTTACAGATTGTTTAAAATTTCCTTCAATTCCGAAACGCTTTTGTCGCTTAGCTCTTCGGTTTCCTTATCGGCAATCAGGCTTAAAATCTTATCTTTTTGATTTTGAAGAGCTATTCTTCTTTGAAGTTCCTCCTGCTGCTTTTTGAGGTGATTGAACACTGCAGTAACCACATCTATTTTCAGCTGCAGTTCCTTAACGGTTTCATCCCTCTCTTCATCCTTGTCAAGGAGGGAATCTGCCGAGTACTCGTTGTATTCATCCAATTCCTTTTTAAGGGATCTGTAAATGTCGTCCAAGTCATTCAGACTCAAATCGAAAAGGTCCTCTGTGCTTTTCAATCCATCATATTCGAATCTCAATTTCCTTGACAATGCCTCTATCCACATGTTTCATTCCTCCTATATAATCACATTCCACATCCTATCGATGTTATTTGTTTTGACCTTTACCGTTATTTTGTTGTTTCCAAGCTTTCCTAAGCTGAATCCTATGCCTGACAGCTGGTTTTCTGTATCCTCGACCCGGACCATTGAAGACAATGCCTCCATGACTTTTCTGTGGGCATGAAGCTCATTGTTTAAGTATTCGTTGAACCAGCCGCTCGGATTGGTGTCGTTTATGCAGTCCTTAAGCATGAAAAAGATATGCTTGTTTCCGAATTCATTGCCGTTCCAGTAGTTTGGGCTGAAGCAGATGAGGGAAACCGGAACAAAATCATTCATCGGCACATTCCAATGGCTGATTGGTCCTGAATTACGAATTTTATCTTTCAACAGTTTGTTTAGCGTGAATTCTCCATCCTTAAACTCTACGGTGGCTACATTGACATATTCATCCTGTGAAAGCTTGTAAGGATAATCGAAACTGTGAATCATATTGTCGAATTCTATTTCGGCCTTGAATCCCCAATCCCCATTTCGGTATGTATATTGGTGTACCCGGAAGAGATATTCGCCGGGAGTCATCCTGTTTCTGTCTTTGAATCGAATGTTTTCAACAGCGGGCTTGTCTTTTTTAGGGTGGATGATGTCCACATCCAGCCATCCGCCGGTTTTTTCACTTTTCTTTTTCTTGTAATAAATCTCATTGCCGCCGGGTTCGCTGCAGTGTGCATCCAAATCGTTATTGTCCCACTCGCCGGTATCGTTCCATTGGATGGTGAATCTCAAATCGACATCAACATCACCACCCATTTCCTTAACCCTTTCCTTCATCAGGCTATCTGTGATGTTGTTTTCATAAGTCCAGCTATATGGGTTGTCCCACTGAAACATGCTAGGCGCATTCTCATTCAGCGGTGCGATGAGTGAAACGAAATGGTTTTTAAATTTCGGATTCATGTATATGCTTATTTCCTGTGCATGTGGAAGGACGTTGTTGATGAAGTCCTTCAGGCTGATGTCTGAGACCTCATCGAAATTATGGACCTTTTTGGTGACATTCTTTCTAAGCTCATCGAATATGCCGTCGCCAATAGTTGCCTTGACATCCCTATTTGCAAAAAGCAAGTTGTTTATTGAGATGTCTTCAAGCTTTGCGAATCTGCGCTCCAGGCTGTCCATATATCCCAATTCAGCGATTTTCGCCTTTGCATCCTCTACCATGTCCTCCGTATAGACCGCTTTCGGCCTTTGATAGTTGGTTGGGGCGGTAATCTTCTCATAGTTGGTGAGTGCCTGCTCAAGATCCATGCCTTCAGTTAAGTCCAGAAGCAATGTGCCCATACTGGTATTCTTGACATGGACGATGTTTCGGGGCAATATGGCCGATTTCTTCCAGAACCAGGTGTTCAAATCGCAGTCCGAGTCGATTTGACCGAACTCTTCTAAGGCCTCCTTCAGCCCTTCAAGGGTATCTTTCCATTGGTCCGACCTGTATAAGGTGTTTGAATAGGCCAGTTCAAGCACTGTATCGACTGCATCGGGGGAAATCTGGTTCATGGTGTCCTCAAAAAGCTGTCTCTGCGTTTTTGCATCGCCAAGTATGGACGCCAATTCATCCGAGTCCGCATAGAACTTGTCCGGAATGTCCAGATAAAAGTGGTGATTTAGCTCAAATCCGCCGTCATATTCTGCAAAGGATTGGAAAACACCAACAGAAGGTTTATCGTGTAAAAATATGCTTTCAACACTTTTCGTTTTTAGGAATTCATCCAGGGTCCTGAAAACGTCCTGATATTCGGGAATCGTTTCAAAATCAAACAGTGTCCTGATTTTGTAGTCGTCATCAATCATGACCACATTTGCCATTGTCCTAAACCATGACTGGCACCTCTGGCAGTCATGCCAAGGCTTTTCATGATAAATCCCCTTGATTTCGTCGGGAAAGCTGTCCAGATAAAGGTTCCAAACATCACTGACATCACAGTCAAGCCTGAACAGAAAATCCTCATTTAAAAAATAATCTTCAAAATATTCCTGCATTTGTGTCTGCATCTTCTTGAATTTAAAATCAGAATATTCCATCATTCTACCACCAGCATTTAAAAAAAGGGGGCGGGATGCTGGATTTGAACCAACGCCTCATGACTTCTGTTCATGCGCACTGCCACTATACTAACCCCGCCATGTGATGAATGTATATTTAGAATTCATTGTATATAAATGATTTAAAGCGGCGACTTTAAAAGGGCCTGCATCCTGACGGTTGCCTTTAATATTAAATCATCTTTGTCTTAACTTTTTGAAATATCCCGGTTCAGACGCATTATGCTTATTAAATTTTTTTCCAGAATAATTTCCTTGCATTTTCCGTAGTTATTTCCACGACCTCATCTTCATCCATATCCAACTCTTCTGCAATCTTTCGGGTAATGTAGTTCAGGTTCAGTGATGTGTTGCCTTCACCCTTCTTCTCCTGCGGACTTAAGTATGGGGAATCCGTTTCCACAAGAACATGGCTGATGCCTATTTCCTTCAGCGCTTTTTTTGTTTTCTTGTTGTTTTTGTAAGTGACAGGTCCTCCAATTCCTATATAGAATCCCAATTTAACGAATTCCTTAGCCATTTCGGCTGAACCCTGATAGCAGTGCAAAGACCCCACCACGTCATGGCTTTTCAATATGTCGTAGGTATCCTGCATAGCCTTTCTGGAGTGCACAATCACCGGTAGGCCGTGTTTTTCTGCAAGGTTCAACATCCTTTCGAACAGTTCCTTCTGTTGGTCCTTATTCTCTTTGGTATGGTAATAGTCAATGCCGATTTCTCCCACTGCAACCACATTTTCATTGCACAGCTGCCTGTCAAGCAGTGAAATGTCCTCATCTGTTATATCGTCTGCCATGGTGTGGAAATATCCCAAAGCGGCATGTACATTTTCATATTTGCCTGCCAGCTCCAGTATCTCTTCATTGCTTGAGGGGTCAGTGCCGTTCAATATCATATGAATGTCATTCGCGCCGGCTTCTTTTATTATTTCCTCGGCATTTTCCATTTCGCTGTTATAAATGTGGCAATGTGTGTCTATTATCATCACAATCCTCTCTCAAAAAGATTTTTGCATTAAGTTTTTATTGTTTCGGCTTCAATTATTATATAATAATTGGATTGAATTAAGTTTTTTGGTGAGCGGATATGGAAGATATGTTTTCAAGAACAGAAATGCTGATTGGAAATGAGGGGATGGAAAAATTGCATGATGCCAAGGTTGCCGTTTTCGGCATTGGAGGGGTCGGTTCCTTTGTTTGCGAGGGGCTTGCCAGAAGCGGTGTTGGCAATTTCATTCTGGTCGACTATGACAAGATCGATGAAAGCAACATCAACAGGCAGCTGATTGCAACGGTAAAGACAATCGGCAAATGCAAGGTCGATTTGATGAAGGAAAGGATCTTGGAAATAAATCCGAATGCAAACGTTGAAGTCCACAAGGAATTCTATATGGCCGATTCAAAGACAGATATCATCACGGAGGACTTGTCGTATGCCGTCGATTGTGTCGACACGATACTGGCCAAGATTGCAATCATATGCAGCTGCGATGCAATCGGCGTTCCGGTAATCTCTTCAATGGGCACCGGAAACAAGCTGGACCCTACAATGTTTGAGGTGGCCGACATTTATGAGACTTCGGTATGCCCCCTTGCCAAAATAATGAAGAAGGATCTCAGGAAGAGAAATATCGATAGGTTAAAGGTGGTGTATTCAAAGGAGCAGCCGATAAACACAAACGACTGTCCAATAAATCGGGATAGGAAATATAAGGTGAAGGGCAGTGTCTCCTTTGTGCCGTCCGTTGCGGGACTGATAATTGCCGGTGAAGTGATAAAGGATATTGCCGATAAATGATTTAGAAAATTTAAATCATTTTTCCTTAACTTTCATTCAATTTTTGGCGATAGCATATAAGTATATGAACTATTTATTTTGTTTTAAACGAACAGTTCGTATTTTTTTTATTTTCAGATTTACAAATTGTTCAAATAATTCTTCTTTTTGTATACAACTGGCCAATATTAATTTTATAGTTATATTTATTAACCAATAATTTTAAATCATATTATATCTATTGGAGGACACTTAAATGAGAGAACAAAAACCAATACAAATATTTTCAAACATGAACGAGAACATTGGAGTCAATGTTGTCAAAAGTCCAGTAAAACTAACAATTCTAGAAATGCTTAGAGACAGTGAAATGGAATTTGATGAAATAGTTAACAATACCGGAAAATCAAAGTCAACCGTATCGGTGCACTTGAAAAGCTTAAGGGAAAACGGAATAATCTCATATAGGGTTCATCCAAATGATAACAGAAAAAAGATATTCTACATAAATTCAAAGTACCTCGGATCGGTCAACATATCCGAACCGAAGGAAATCGAAGAGACCCAATCCGATTACATCATAAAAAACATCATTGACAATGACGAGGAATTCTCAACGCTGCTGTTCCATACATTAAAGGCAATGCTCATACAGGAAGGAGTGAACATAGATCCAATCATGCAGTCAACAGGAAACAGCATAGGCAAATCAATCTTTTCCCTGGTTTATGATGACGATTTGGAAGTCTTCATGCAAAACATTGCTAATTATTGGCAAAGAAAAGGCCTTGGAAGGATGACCTTCAATATAGGCCAGATAATCAAAATAACAACATATGACTGTTTTGAATGCAAGCTGCTGCCAAGGACAGGCAAGCCGGCATGCTTTTTGGACAATGGAATATTGGAAGCATTATTTTCAGAATTCTTCAATCTTCCGGTCAGCGTAATTGAAACCCAGTGCTATACTATGGGTGATGAAAAGTGTGTGTTTGAGATAGAACCTCAACACATCAATGCATACTAATCATCGCTGAATTGGATGATGGTGGTTGTCAGGTAAGGCTTTTCATTTGAAAATCCTTCAATTATCTTTTCATTTTCACGTGTGCAGTTCTGCACGGAATAAATTTCTTTCGGTCTGTTTTTTTCCTCGATTGTTGATTCCAGCCTTGAGGTATTTCTGGATGCCTTCATAAGAACAATTGAGTCACTATATTCGAGGACTTCTTCTAATCTATCATCAATTTTAGGCACAATGGTTAAAATATCGTTCTGCTCAACCAGTGCTTTGTTCCTTGCGGCGGCACAGGCGGTGAATGATGTGATTCCAGGAATAGTTTCAATCTCATATCTGTCAATCAGTTTTCTTTGCACATATGAGTATGTGCTGAAGATTGAAGTGTCTCCAAGTGTTATGAATGCAACATCCCTTCCGCTGTCAAGATATTGCGCAATCATTTCAGAGGCGCTGGTCCATATCTTTTCAAGTTCCTCTTTATCTTCAATCATTGGAAAAATAGGTTCTACAAGCATTAACCTTTTATAATCTTTTCTCTCTTCAAGTATTGGCCTAACAATGGATAATGCAATACTTTCCTTTTCTTTTGAGGATTTTGGTGAAAATACGACCGGGACTGTCTTTAAAACTTTAGCAGCCTTAAGGGTTAACAGTTCAGTATCTCCAGGTCCTACACCAATTCCAATCAGTTTTCCTTTTTTAGCCATATAATCACTTTAACATTTTGAATGCAATTTTGCAAAATACTTGTCTACTACTTATTTATAGTATTACATTATAATATATTTTTGATGTCAAATTCTATGTTTTGTCCAAATTGTGGAATGTTAAAAAGTAATTGTGTTTGCGGAAAACACGCCAGCGATAGATCTAAGGGACCAACTAACCTGTTTAGTTTTTCCAAGTCCAGAAAATCATCCATATTGGATGACGATATTCCTGAAGTGTATTCGGTTGATGATTATCAGATGGATGAGGGAACTGCAGCATACCTGAAGGAAATCCATCCCAACATTGATGATGAAATAATCGTCAATTTCCCATTCGAACAGCCAAGGCTGGGGCAATTGGAGATTATACAGGATATCAACGATGCAATCAAGAAAGGTTATAAGTACATTATTTTAGAGGCCGGAACAGGAACGGGCAAATCGGCAATCGCCACAACCCTTGCCAAGATGTATGAATCCGCTTATATACTGACTATGACCAAGCAGCTGCAATCCCAGTATTCCAATGAATTTTCCTTCCCATTGGTCAAGGGAAGGGGAAATTTCGCATGTCTGCATGACAATCTGGAGTCAACATGTGACATGGGGGACTGCAAGACCGCTCCGACTTCAAGCAAATTCTTCTGTCCTTACGGAGTTGCCAAAAATCCGACATTGGATGCCGAGCTTGCCTTTGAGGATTCATTCGGCGGGACAGTGTTTTACCAATCAGACGCCCATTGCCACTATTGGAACCAGAAGGCAAATGCGATAAACTCCCCGATAACGCTGATGAATTATGATTATGCGATTGTCGAGCTGAATTATGTAAAGCATTTCGGAACCCGTTCGCTTCTGATTCTTGACGAAGCCCACAACATCGAAAACAAGCTGATGTCAACAATGGAGCTGACCCTGTACAACAGATCCCTTGAAAAGGACATCAGCAAGACAATGTCCAAATCGCTTCTCGAAGACGGGGAAATTGAAGACTGGATTATGGAAATTGACGCAATCAGGGACGCTTATGATGAAATCGAGCTGAAGGACTTAAGCAAGAACAAGGCCGATAGGATAAGGTCAACGATTGCCCGCCTCAAGACCCTTAAGAACAACCTTGAGACGGAACCTAAGAATTGGGTCATTGACACAGATGAAACCAGCGTCTGCTTCAAGCCGCTGAGGGTCCATCATTATGCCAAGGATCATCTCTTGAAATACGGTGATGTCGTCATTTTCATGAGTGCGACAATCCTTTCCCACAAGATGTTTTCCAAATGGCTGGGCCTCAATCCGAATGAAGTCTATCATATAAAGGTGGACAGTCCGTTTTCGAAGGAAAAAAGGCCGATAATTCTTGATTTGGCGGGCAAAATGTCTGCAAACAGAATCAAGAATACCGCACCGAAGACAATTCCGATACTGCAGGAAATCCTGAAGAGGCATGAAGGGGACAAGGGCTTGATTCACACCCACAGCTACAAGTGCCAGCAGTACATCACAAACAACCTTTACAATTCAAGGCTGGTTTCCCACACTTCAAAAAACAGGGAGCAGGTATTGAATTTCTTTGAAAAGGATGACAATCCTCTGGTTCTGGTATCTCCGTCAATGAGTGAGGGCGTGGATTTGCCTTACGACAAGTGCAGATTCCAGGTCATATATAAGATACCGTTCCCGTATCTTGGCGATAAGCAGGTGAACATGCGGATGAAAAGGGACAAGAAATGGTATGCATACAAGACAGTAATGACATTGATGCAGGCCTACGGCCGGGGTATGAGGGCCGAAGACGATTCCTGCTACACATACATCATTGACAGCGACATCAACATGCTGTTCAAAAGCCCGATGTACAGGTCACTGATTCCGGACTTCTTCAAGGAAGCTGTTGTTCGCGTTAAAAAATAAGCGGACCTGGAGGGATTTGAACCCTCGATCTTGGGATCCGAAGTCCCACGTCATTCCTAACTAGACGGGCGTAATTATCGGCACATCTTCAATGTCGTCCACTTCAGCAAATATGTCATCAATTGATTCGCTTTCGAGTTTTGCATGCTCATATTCCATTTCCTCGATTTCTTCTTCAGTTAATGGCTTTTTCTGCTGGGCATGAGGCAAATCTTCAGTGTCCTCTTTAGGTTGCGGTTTTTTGCTAGAAGCAGTAGGCTTTTTAAGAGAAGTCTTCAAATCGTTCATGTCAAATTCGCCTATTTTGTAGGAATCCTTGTCTAGGGGAATTTCACTTTTTTGTATCGGCTTAGGGGATGGTTCTTCATTATTGGCGGTGTTTTCAACAGTATTCTTTTTTTCATTATCGATAGTATCGATACTACTCGTAATGTTTTCAAAGGGATTCTTCATATTGAATAATCTGTATACTCCATAGATAAGTAAGAACAATCCTAAAATTAGGAAAATAACAAACATGAAACTGCTTTCACCAGCAACAACATTATCTACGACTCTATCACTGCGTGATTGAAAGATAAACACGGATATGAGTATTAATAGGACTCCTAAAATGGAGCTTACGATAGCTAAAATAGGCCTTCCTTTAATTTTTGCATTGATGACATTATCAAAGTTTTCGCTAATTTCTCCAACTAAATCCTCTTCATATTCGTCGTTTTCATTATTCTTGGCATCTACATTTGGCGCCTTGATGAGGAAATCTTCATTGATTGGGGTTTCTTCTAAATTAATGGCATTGCTGTATTCATCATCAGGGCGATAAATGAATTCGTCATCAATTTCTAATCCGTCATCATAACCGGCCTTATTTTCATTGAGATAGTCGATTAACTCACTGTCCTCTTCCATCTGTTCAAGTGATTCGTCTGTGACATTGTCAATCATATCTTTTAAGTTGGAAATTCTATGCTCTTTTTCTTTAGAATCCTTCATAGGAAAACCTCTTAGTCATATGCTCTCCATTTGTGTTTGCATTTTTCACATTCGAAAAAGCGGGTAGGAGCCTCATCTCCACTACGAGTTTGTTTTAATTCATAGTAGGCTTTATCATGACCGCATTCAGGACAAATTTCTTTTATGGTTGAACGCATATCTTCAACTTCACCTAAATCTTTAACAGTTTCTTTAGCTTCATGATCTCCGATTGAAACATTTTCGTATTTGGCGGTGTTACTTGATTCATCCGTGTATCCACAGGTATTGCAAGTTAAAACACCATTTTTTGGAAACATGATAGATTTACATTTAGGACAAAATTCCATTCAATCTCCTCAATTAAATTATATGTAAATTATATTTTTCTTAATCTATTTAAATATAACCTTAAAAACTCATTTTCTGGCTTTTTTTAAACAGTCATTTATTATTTGTTTGTGGTCAAAAGCAATATCGATTTCGTCGATTTCGTCATGTGAAAAAATGCCGATTTCTTTTGCATCGCTATCTGCCCTTTTAAGGTTGAAATCACCTTTTGCAGTGTATGCGACAGTGACAGTATGTCCCCTTGGGTCCCTGTCGGGCTTTGAATAAACATTGACCAGATCAATCAGTTCAACGTCAATGCTGGTTTCTTCCTTCGCTTCCCTCATTGCTGCGGTTTCCACACTTTCGCCATATTCGACAAATCCTCCAGGCAACGCCCAGCAATCCTTATACGGATCATTTCTTCTTTTGATTAGAATGAAATTGAAATCATCATCAAAAATAAAGATATCGGTCGTTAAAGAGGGGATTTTGTATTTTGACATCGAACCACATTAAAAAAATAAAAGTTTTGAAGCTATAAAGCTTCATCAATAAGTTGTTTAAAATCAGAACTTTCTTTTTGCAATTCTTCGGCTGCCTTTTTCAGCACGCTTCTAGGCCTTTTTCCCCTTTTGGTTTTAATGGTCATCTGTGGTTTTCCGGTAAGGGGGTGGTCGATATTGTAGACAGCATATTCGACATCCGGATCCTGCATTAAGACATGTCTTAAAGCGTTGAAAACTCCATGGCTTTCATCTTCCACTTCAAAAGTGAGTTCTAAAGTTTTATCCTCAATAATTTTAAAATTTTCCATTTTATCAACCTTAATTAATCATTAACATAGTTTTTTGAGACTTTACGTCTTTCTTTCTTATTACATGTATTGCACTGAAGCTCATTTTTCTTTTGTGTAGTGTGCATGAAATCCCTGCAGCGGGTACACATTGCCTTCAGGACTCCGCAATCTTCGTCAACTGTTCCCAAATCAACATTGTCTCCAGTTATCTTAACCACTTTCGCTTGGACGATGTCTCCAATCCTGAAAGCGTCAGACAATTTTTCCAAATAATCCTTTTTAGCCTGTGAAATGTGTATTGCGCCCATGTAAGGCAAAGCCAATGGCCTGCCGTTGTCTTTCATACATTCGATTTTAACGTTTGCCCTTTGAGGCTTGAGGTCGGTAATCTGGCCATATACAATGTCACCTACCTTCAAAAGAGCCGGTTTTGCATCTGACACAACAGAAATAACCTTCATTTTTTGATTAATTTTAACATTTCCAAGTACCGCTGATTTAATGTCGCCACCATCGTCATAAGTACCTTCCCCTGGCAGATATTGCTCTACTATTCCTAACTTATCTCCAGGCATCACTATTTTTTCGTCTTCTATACTCATATTAAAATCACCAAAAATATAAAAATTTCTTTAATACAATAATTTTATTGATGTTTATATTTAAAAGTATTCATATTTTGGGTGTATTTGTATTTGTCGGACTTTTCATATTGAAATGCAAAAATTTCTGTTTGTCGAAAAGCGGGGATTGGCTTTCAATCATTCAATGAATGGTATATAAGCTTTTGAATTCATGATTGCGAATGATTGTGCTACGGTTGGTATAAAGATTTGATTATATCAAACTTATTTTCCCTGATTTTTGCACTGTCTCGTGGTTTCCTCTTTTTTCATTCTAACTATTGAGATGCTTTAGATAATTCATCAATCATGTTTGTTGACTTTGAGGATGGAATTATTCTTGTTCAATTGATGTTTGACAATCATGGTTTTTGTTGGCGTTTATTTTGCTGGAATATGATTAGATTATCCTTTAATGTTTCGATAACTCTTATTGATTACCATGTTCACATTTCCAGTTTATGTTGTGGTGATGGTTTTCAATTGAGGTCCTTTTAATCTTTCAATTTCTAGCAACGCTTTCGATGATGCCCATTTTCTTTTCTGAATTTTGTATTGACTTGGATTGGTCAACTTTCCCTTTTGAATTTCACTTGGAAATCATGGTTTGTTATCAAAGTCAATTTCGGATTTTCAATAATTTTAATTCATTTTTCAAGCGTTATTTATTAAAATAATATTGCAGTAAGTTTATAATATTGTTTTGAGTCTTTAAAATTGCTTGTATTTAAAACTGAGTGCTTTATATACTTTGCAATCTAATTTTAGTGTGCATATGCAGTTCTATCTTAGCTAAGATACTAAAAAATGGAGGTTATATTATGCCTGTTAATAACCCTCATTCAGTAGATAGGGCATACAAATTCATCTATAGGTTGTTAGGGATAATATTCCACTGGTATCTGTACATGGAAGGTGAGGAAATTGAATTTATTGAAACCGAAATTGCAGACATCGGGCAGCGAAGGGATGTAATGGTAAAAGTTGACGGAAAAACAATCCAGATTACAGAGTTCATGGCCAAAGCATTGGATGACAAGAAACTAAAGGTTATATTCCATTACCATGTATCGACACGCATGAATCGTGAATACAAAAACTTCAATGTTAAGATGGGAGTTTTCAGCATCGCCGAACCGACACATGGTATTGACAGTCTTGATATAGATGAAAACATAACTTTCCATGTGGACGTTAAATTTGCCAAAAGCAAAAATGCATGGAAAGTATTAAGTACTCTTGTATACAAATCTGTTACACAGGAAGAGTTGACATGTATGGAGGCAGTTGACCTGTTGGTCTTGTCTGATATGTACATGGGCAAGGGCGAGAATATGGAATTGCCCATTAGGATATTCATGACAATGATCATTGTTTTGATGGGTAATATTGAATATCCTTCCCCTGATTTGAAAGAAAAGATTTTTCTTTGTGAAAAGATGGTTCTTGCCAGATTTTTCACCGGAGAGGAATTAATTGAGATGATTGATATGTTGAAGAGTGTGTCTAAAAATCCTGAAATTGCCCGTAAAATTAAAGAGTACGGTCCTGGATATGATGGAATTTACCTGGATGGAAGAGCTGATGGTTTTTCTAATGCTAAACACGAACACGCAAGAAAACTCCTGGCTAAAGATGTTGATGTGGAGATTATCTCCGATTGCATTGGTATTTCCATTGATGAACTTGAAAAAATTAAAGAAGAACTTTGAAACTCCTTTTGAGTTTTTCTTATTTTTTAAATATAAAAACTATTTTTTAGAAAGAATGAAAGGGGCTAATTAATAATATTGCAAGTTATGTATAAGATAAACATAATTCTAAGCATAACTAAGTTCAAATGATATTATTTGTACCTTTCATGAAAGAGAATCTCGTCCAGCTGATAGTTTTCCCATTCCCGCTTGTCCAACACTATCTCCAATTCCTGTGGTGTCAACAAAGGCTTTTTATACATTTGCGAATCGTCAATGGCAATCCTCGGACATGCGCTGACGACAAATGCGTCCAGTTCCATATAGGCAAGAAGCGCATCGGGAGTGACATTGTCCAGCAGGATGATGAAGGCTTCCATACCTGCATCTTCAAGCGTTTTTTTAATCTCCTTTGCTAAGCTCATGCGGTATTGCCCTTCCTTGGACGATACTAGAATTCCCCATTTTTTTGCCGAACGGGCCTTTGTAATCCTTGCAAAGCGTATCCTCAGGATTCTATCTGCAAACTCGTCCATACTCTTGATTTCAGAGTTGTACGGGTCAAGGGCTATGACAGGGGCGTTTGAAAACAGCCTGATTCCCAAGGGGTGGAAGTTCCCGTTGCCGATGAAGAGTATTGCATCTACTTCCAAATCCTTGATTGACGAGAAGTTGCAGCCCAGAACCTGGCCTTTTCTTGTCGATGGCGAGGATCCAAGAATGACCTCCTTGCCGTTGTCCTCCAGAAAGTCCTTCGTTTCATTTAAAAGATGCAGGTGCTGTGTTGTTGTTACAAGACCAATTCTTGAGTGGCCTTTCAGCGTTTCAAGGCATTTCTCAAGGTCCTTTTTGATGTCGATTTTTGAGTAGGCCTCGATGAAGAGTGTCGGCACCTCATATTTGAGCGGAAGCGGGGTGTGGCCGTAGTGGACAATCAAATCCACAGAACCCTTCATTTTCCAGTCGCCGACGTCACACGCCCCAAAGCAGGGGTCGCCTGAAATGATTACTGTGGCTTCGGTTTGCTCTTCAATCGCTCTGGCTATCCTTGTCGCCTGGACCTTCAGGCCTTCCGGAAACTGCAAACCCACGGTCCTTGCATCCATCGAGTCGATTTTGCGGATTACCCTGTCCAGGTCCATATCATACATTGACATTCTAATCTTCGATTGTGCTTTCGATTACTACCTTGCCGTCAATGACATCCAGCTTCACGATGGACAGCACGTCTATTCCGGTTTCCTTTTTCACGATTTCTTTGCCTTCCCCCTTGTCGATGATGGCCACAACGGACTTCAAATCCAGGCCCATGTCTTCCAGGGTCCTAATCAATGCCACCAGTGTTCCGCCGGTGCTTACGACATCGTCTATTAGCAGAATCTTTTCGCCTTCATGCAGGTCATTGACGTAAAGGTTTGATGAGCCGTATCCGGTTTTCTGGTATACTTCAGTTTCGCCGGGAAGGCCGTACTGCCTTTTGCGTATTACAACGAATGGTATGTCTGTTGCAAGGGACAGGGCGGTTGCCAGGTGTATTCCCATTGCTTCAACGGCAACGATCTTGTCGATGTCCAGGTTTCCATGCTTATAGACTGCAAGTGCCAGTTCCCTGAGCATTGTCGGATTCATTGCCGGAACGCCATCGCTTATAGGATTTACAAAGTAATTGTATTCCCCTTTCTTGACGATTGGGGATGCTTCCAATGATTTTATTACTTCCTCTAACATAGTACTCACACGAAAATTATTAAAACTTGTTAGATATAAATATATCTTAATATAATAATTAACTTTTCTAAAGAGTGATAACATGCTTGGAAATTTAGGCGAAAACCTTACCAATACAATGAAGAAATTGGTAGGAATGTCAGTCATTGACAAAAAGACAATAAAGGAAGTTGTAAAGGACATACAGCGTGCCCTTATTCAGTCTGACGTCAACATCAAATTAGTTTTAGAATTATCAAAAAAAATCGAGGAAAGGGCTCTTGAGGAGGAACCTCCAAAGGGAATCACTCCAAGGGAGCATGTAATTACAATCATCTATGAGGAAATGGTCAACCTGCTCGGCAGCGAAGCGGTGGACCTTGACATCAACGACAGGCCATACAAGATACTGTTTTTAGGGCTTCAGGGTTCGGGTAAGACAACCACCATCGGCAAGCTGTGCAGATACCTTCAAAAGAAAGGTTTCAATCCTGCCGTTGTCTGTACGGACACATGGAGGCCTGCGGCCTATGAGCAATTGAGGCAGCTGACTGAAGAGATGGACGTGCCTCTTTACGGTGATCCCGACAACAAGGACGCTTTGGATTTGGCCCAGAAAGGTCTGCAGGAGTTCAAGAACCGTAAGGTCATAATCTTCGATACCGCCGGAAGGCACAAGGAAGAGGCCGACCTCATTGCAGAGATGGATGAGCTGGACAACATCATCAATCCTAACGAAGCTATTCTTGTAATCGACGGAACTATCGGCCAGCAGGCAGGAGAGCAGGCAAAGGCATTCTCACAGGCAACCGATATCGGTTCAATAATCATCACAAAGCTTGACGGTTCAGCCAAAGGTGGGGGCGCATTGTCAGCGGTTGCAGAAACCGGCGCTCCAATCAAGTTCATCGGTACCGGTGAAAGGGTGGACGACTTCGAGCCGTTTGATCCTGAAAGGTTCATATCAAGGCTTCTGGGTATGGGAGACATCAGGTCCCTTATAGAAAAGGCAGAGGAAAACATCGATGAGGACGTTGCCGAAAAGACCATGAACAACATGCTCACCGGAAAGTTCACGCTGATGGACATGAAAAACCAGTTTGAGATGATGAACAGCATGGGTCCGATGCAGCAGGTTCTAAACATGATTCCAGGTATGGGAAACAAGATTACAAAGGAAGCATCCAAGATGACCGAGGACAAGCTTGAGTCCTACAAGATCATGATGTCCTCGATGACCGAGGAGGAGATGCTCAATCCTAAAATCATAAAGCAGTCCAGAATCCAAAGGATTGCACGCGGATCAGGCTATCAGGAAAGCGACGTCAAGGAATTGCTGAAATATTATAACAATACCAAAAAGACAATGAAGGGCATTGGAAAACGTAGCGGCCGCCTCAGGGGCGGAGCCATGAACCGCATGATGGGTCAATTCATGAAATAGATAGCATGTCTGATTTAGCTAGCGATATTTTAAGGGAAACCGACGGAAAGATCTGCAGGCACTGCCTTGGGCGCAAGCTGTCAAAAACCGTTGAAGGCTCAAATAATGTCGAGCGCGCCGACAAGGTCTGCGAAGAGCTGGACATCATTTTGGATGGTGACTGTGTAATCTGCAACAACCTCTTCGATAAGCTGGGCGATGATCTCTACGCCAAAATCGATGAGAAAATCAGCCAGCTTGGCTTGGAATTCGAAACTTTTCTTGTTGGATCACAGATTCCCAAAGACGTCCAGGAGCGCGATGAGGCGCTGTCTGAGAAATTCGGATTGGATGTTGAAACCATCAAAAAGGAAGTCAACAGGCTAATTGGCCTTGGAATTTGGGAAAGGTTTGACAAGGAAGCTGAATTCGAAAGGCAGGATGTAGTCTTCAATATTGACCTAAAAAAGAAACCCAAGGTCAGAATCCAAATCAACCCATTATATGTTGAAGGAAAATACAACAAATACAAGCGCGGAATCCCACAGACCAAATGGCCATGCACCAAATGCAAGGGCAGAGGGTGTGACGAGTGCAACGGAACTGGAAAGCAGTATCCGGAATCCGTCGAGGAACTGATTTCAGAGCACTTCCTGAAATTGACAAAAGGACGTGAAGCTAAGTTCCACGGTGCCGGAAGGGAAGACATCGACGTTTTGATGCTTGGTTCCGGAAGGCCGTTTGTCCTTGAGATAAAGGAGCCGAAAATCAGGAATCTCGATTTGGCCGATTTGGAAGAAAAGATAAATAAGATTAATGAGGGCAAGACTGCCTATCATGGACTGAAGGTCTGCGAAAGGGGCCGCAAGGCCGAAATAAAGCAGTCATCCCCTGATACCTATAAGGTTTACGAGGCAATCGTCGAGTGTGACGATGCTTTCGATGTCGCAAAGCTTGAAGAGCTTAAGAAACTCAATGAAATCAATCAGCAGACGCCGTTGAGGGTCTTGAGAAGGCGGACAGACATGGTTCGCGTAAAGCATGTTTTAGGATTATCATATGAATTGATAGACGACAAGTCATTTAAGATGAGGATAAAGACAGAAGGTGGGCTATACATCAAGGAACTGATTTCCGGAGATGAAGGAAGGAGTCAGCCTAATGTAAGTGAAATATTGGGCGTGAATGCGGTTTGCGCACAGTTGGACGTAATAGAAGTTAGCGAGAAATGATAATATGGCAGATGAATTTACACATTTGACAGACAGCGGAGTACACATGGTTGAAGTGGGCGGAAAGCCTGACCAAAAGAGAAGGGCAATAGCCAGCGGAAGCATATTCCTTGATAGGAATACCATCAACCTGATTCAAAATGAGGAAATAAAGAAAGGTAACGTTTTGACCACTGCCCAAATCGCAGGAATCCAGGCAGTCAAGAACACCTCTTCAATAATACCGCTTTGCCATCCGTTGGCATTGACCGGAATAGAGCTTGATTTTGAAGTGAAGGATGATGAAATCATAGCAAGATGTGCAGTCAACACATTGGGCAAGACAGGTGTGGAAATGGAGGCCATAACCGGCGTAAGCGTTGCTCTTTTGACAGTCTGGGATATGGTGAAGGCCGTTGAAAAGGATGAGGACGGACAGTACCCCGACACAAGAATCAGCGACATCAAGGTCATCAAGAAGGAAAAAATTTAAACTTTATATATGATGAAGAAAATAAGTATATACATTATTTTTATTAATTAATTTTTACAGGAGATTACTATGGCAAAAAAAGACAACAAGATTACAATGCCTCAAACCGGTGCAGGTTTGGTTAGGTACTTTGATGAAGAAAGTTTAGGCCCTAAACTTTCACCTGAACACGTTATCGTTGGTACCATTATCTTAGCGATACTCTGTTTTGTTTTAAGATATTCTGCTTAAGAATATTTTATTACAAATTCCCTACTTTTTTTTAAAATTATTTTGATTACTATGTTGACTAAAAGAATTATTCCTTGTTTGGATTGTGATTTGCAGGTTCCTGAAGGCCGTGTCGTTAAGGGAGTCGAGTTTAAGGAAATAAAATAATATGCCGGAAACCCGGTTGACCTGGCTACACGCTACTATGAGGAGGGGGCCGACGAGGTTGTCGTGTTGGACATCACTGCATCACATGAACGTAGAGCCACAATGGCGGACGTCATCGACAGATTGACAGAAAATGTCTTCATGCCTATCTGTGTGGGTGGAGGAATCAGAAAGGTCGACGACTACATCAACATGCTCAAGGCTGGAGCCGACAAGTGCTCAACCAACACTGCGGCCATCAAAAATCCTGAATTGTTGACGGAAGCCTCAAAGGTTGTCGGATCCCAGGCTGTCGTTATTGGAATCGACGCAAAGAGAAGATATGTCGACCATCCCGATGAC
>CACWUH010000034.1 GCA_902764015.1 uncultured Methanobrevibacter sp.
ATGGCCTTCAGATTATTCAAATCGGCATATCTTTCCTTCAAATCACTTTCACTTGAGAGATTTTCACTTACAAACAACACATCTAATCTATCATCCACATCATGCCAATCAGTCAGATTAGTTCCATCATTTAGAATAATAAGGACATTGTGCTCACCTAAATCGTAAATGCTTTGAGCAGCATAATTCAATTTTTCAAAATGTGTAAAATTTTTAGTCAAAAAATCCCTCCATAATAATAAATATAATACAAAGAGGCATATAAAAAAAGTAAATATAATACTTTAATCTTGTTGAAAATAAGAAAAAATATAAGGAGATGAACTCCTTATTTGACTTTGATTTTAACTGTTTTTGTTGCGGCCTTGTAGTTTGAATTTGCCTTGAAGGTAATCTTGGCTTTGTAGGTTCCCTTCTTATTCAACTTGTTGATCTTGAAGGTTGCCTTGCCCTTGGCGTTTGTTGTTGCCTTGTAGGTTTTGCCCTTGACCTTCAAAGTAAGCTTGACCTTTTTCATCACACGGCCCTTGTTGTCCTTTAGGGTCGCAGTGAACTTTTTGGTTTTAGTCTTCAGCTTGAATGACTTTGCCTTGGCGGTTATCTTAGGAGTTGCCTTTGAAACGACTATTTTTACATTTTTACTGGATGCAAGATAGGTATTGTCTCCGGCAAAGCTGATATAAGCTGTATATGTCTTTGCAGGCAGATTGACTGACAGTTTTGCCTGACCGTTCTTGTCGGTTGTTCTCGTATAGACCTTGCCGTTCAGCTTGATTGTGATGCTTTTGCCAGATATGGCCTTGTTTTTGGAATCCTTGAGCGTGATTACAAGGTTTTTGGCAACATTATAAACTGTGCTGACCTGCGGTGCAGTGATGCTGGTCTTAAATCCGACGCTGACGGTGAAGGTGTTTGAGTATACATCACCCAGCAGTTTTCCGTCGGAGTAATAGCCGTCATTGTATTGGACTGAAACTGTGTGATATCCTTTTGAAAGCCCGTTGAATGTTTCAACGACTGTTCCGTTTTCCATGCTGAAGAATCCGTAATTCACACCATCAACAGTGATGTATGCGAAGTTGAATGGATTTGCCGGAGCAGTAATGTTGACAACAACACCTGAATCCCCTTTTACCTCGCTTGGAACGCTTACCTTGATGTTTTCACTGTTTTTGACAACATAGATTTCCTGAATAATAGGATACTTTCCACCAGGATAGTCAAATTCAAGATAGAACTTGTTCAATCCGACAGTGCTGCTTGACAGTTCAACACTGGAAACCCCTTTGACAATGTTTCCCGAAGTGAGGAGCTTGCCTTTCTTGCCGGAATTGTAGTCATAGACATTGAACTTGCCGTTGACCCAATCATGAGTGACCATGGAAATCTTGAACTTCTCGCCAACACTAACATAGCTAGGGGAAGTGATTTTTGGCATCACAATGCAACTTGCTATTGTATTTAATGTACCAAAATCTTCACCAACATAGGTTAATGAGATATTATTTTCCCCTAAATGATTTAAATTCCATGATTCAATTAAAAATCTAGCACGACCCTTAGAATAAACAATTTCCTTATCCACATCATTATAAGTTATAGTTAATGTTCCAGTTGCCTCACGAGGCAAATAAATATTAATATAATTGTCTGCTGGCAAAACAACATAATATAAATCTAAATATGCTTCCAGTTTAGGGTCTGTCGTAGGCTCAAATTCGGCCACAACAACAGTCTCGTCCCTCAACGTCCTTGTAATGCCGTTTTCAGTGAAATTGATCTGAATCCTATATCTTCCATATTTGTCAAGCAAATCGGATGCGGAAACATACCTTGACCTGTTGCTGCAGTCAGCAATCTCAGTAAAGTTACCGTTGGTTACGGCATAGCTGATTTTACTGGTGCCGTTTACAAAAATCTCAATTGTTCCAGAGTTCTGGTGATTTGAATCAATCACTATGAAACTTGGAGAGCTCCAATACTCCTCTTCGCAGTAATACGGGTTTTGAAGCCAGATGTCAAAGTCTTCCTTTTCATTGACATTGACAAAAGTATCGATTAAGGTAGTTTCGTTGAACTTGACCTTGATGCTATACCTTCCGCAATCCACAATGCCCAGGTCACTTGGATAAACTGACTGGTAATACCTGTTGTATGTTCCGCCATATCCGTCGTCCTCAACCGCAAAATGGCCGTCGGTAATCGAATAGTTTTGCTTTTCGCTATCATCCACAAACACCTTGAATGTGCCGTTCTTTTGAGAATATGAAGCGATATAGACCACATCATTCGAATCCCAGTTCTCCTTGTCCTGAGTGTAGTTTTCCTTAACCGTTACATAAAAGTCATCATCGTAGTATGACTTGTCCGCTAAAGCGTCACCTGAATCGTCTTCAAGAGAGACTGCATCCTCAGCAGTGACGTTTTCAGATGCGCTTGCAGCGCCTATCGTTAAGATGGCCAGCACAAATATGGCGACCATCAGATACTTATTGATTTTCAAATTAACAACCTCTCTAATTCGTTATTATATAATCATTTGACTCTTATTGAAAAGCTTCTTGTCGATTTCTTGTAGTTCTTATTTCCCTTGAACTTGATTTTGACCCAATATTTCTTCACTGGCAGCTTTTTGGTGGATATTTTAATCTCGCCTTTCTTGTTGGTCTTGACCTTTTTGGTCTTGCCATTTATCTTGACGAAAACCTTGACCTTTTTTATTTTACCCATTGCGGAGTCCTTCAAAACGGCAATCGTGACCTTTTTGGCCCTTTTAACCTTTTTGGACTTTTTGACGATTTTTGTGCCCAGCTTGGATTTGGTCTTGTAGGTGTTCTTGCCTCCCTTGACTGCCTTGTTGTTCTTGAAGGTGCACTTGACTGCCGCACCCTTGTATATTGCTCCGCCGTAGAGATTTGCCTTGTTAACCGTGAACTTGCAGCTGCTCACGTATGCACCATACACCGCACCACCCCAATCGGCGACATTGTCCTCGAATACACAATTGAGAGCGGATCCATGATAGAGGGCTCCACCGTACATGGCATCATTATGTATGAACCTGCAGTTTACAGCAGGAGCGGTGTTTACGGCACCTCCGGTGAGGCTTGCTCCATTGTCCTTGAAAAGGCAGTTGCTGCATGCAAAGCAGTACCACAAGGCTCCGCCGTAACAGGCGGTGTTTCCTATGAACTTGCAGTCATAGACAGACCCGTAATACATTGCGCCTCCCCAATATGATGCGCTGTTGTTGATGAAAGTGCAGTCACGGGCGGTGCCGTTGTGCATCGCACCTGCATTGACGGCATAGTTGTTTGCGAAAGTGCAACCTATGCAGGTGGAATAGCCGAAAATGGCTCCCCCATTGATTTCATACTTGTCGCTGTATTCAACATTACCGTTGATGAACCTGATGTTCTTGAAGACGACATCATCATTGGTAACGAAAAATATCCTTGCCTGCCCATCGCCATCCAGCGTATGGCCGTTGCCGTGAATCGTTACGGCACGGGTGACCTTTATGCCCTGCTTGAGTTTGGAATCCGTCTTCGAATTAAATGTATAGTCATTCTTCAGGTAGATATGCTTATCCTTGTTTGAATTGATCAGCTTGTTTAAATCGGAAAATGACTTTGTGCCTGATGAAAGCACATCACCTGAATTTTGCTTGCCCACCAATTCATCATCCAACACATTTTCAGTTGAAATGACATCAGCAGCATCATTTGCAATCAAATCATTATTATCATCCTGGGACAACTTATTTTCATCAATGGAAATGGTCCCATCAATATCATTTGCAATGGCTTCATCAGTGCCGTTTAAATCCTGCGCACCGACTGCCGAAATTGCAGAAAAAATCAGAATTAACAAAAACAATATGAAAAATCTATTTCTATTGAACATTGCATTTATCCTCCTTATTCATTATATTAACTTCAACAATAATAAATTAGATAAAGCAAATGCTTTACAAATTACAAAAAAGCACAAAATTATCTCATGCAAACTATTAGAAAATACCTCATATGAAATTCATGGCATCATTTAAAGACCTGAAAGCCATAGCATCACCAAAAAACAAATTAAAATTAGCAGATGTACCGGACATCCGCCTAATCAAATCTAGAATAAGTTATTGAAATCAAGGGTGTCCTCAACCTCGATACCGTTCCTCATCTTTTCAGCTGAGTTGTATGCATCGTATATTGCATAACCCCATACGAGCAGCCATAAAATCCATCCGATCAGTATCATCATTAAGATTCCGGAAATGATGGCCAAAACAAACAATATGATTCCCTTTTTGGTCAATCCCAAATAGACCTGACCCAGACCGATTATCAGAAAGGACAGCAGTGCAGCCAATCCAGGGCTTTTGTCATTTCTGACTGCAGTGACAGGAGTATTGTTAACCGGCTCCGGCACCATGCTGGTGGCGGTTCCGCATTCTGGACAGAACTTGGTGGCCTTAGGCATTTCAAATCCGCAGTTGGAGCAGAATTTGGTGCCGCTTTCATCAACTTCCTCTATAACTATTTCAGAGCCGCAATTCTTGCAGAATCTGGCTCCTTCTACAACTTCAGTTCCACAATTTTGACAATTGACCATGTTTTCACCTCAAATCATGTTATTCTATATCGCTAATAATATTTAATCCTAATCAAAAGTCATCGCCCAGCAATGAGAATGCCTGTTTGGAAATGCTGATGTCGGCATCATTGTTGTATACGAACAACAGAAATTCCCTGTCGGTAATCCTGTCCACTATCGCCCTTCGGATGTGACCTTCAGGGGTTTTATGATAGAGTTCCTTTAGGAATTCCTGATTGTGTATCTTCTCGACTGCCTTGAGCCTCAGCTCATACAATGACTTGTCCTGGGCAAGCATCCTCAATATCTTTTCATCCCTTATCTCGTCAAGGTATTCCTCACGCTCGAATTCGCTTAGGTTATAGTCAGTGACTTTTCTGTAGAATTCGTTTTTGCTTGCCTCTTCAACGTCCTTGGTGTCAAGCTCCTCTTCAATCCTTTGGCGAATATCGCTGTCGGATATCTTTTTTGCAGCTTCACGGCGAACCCACGGATGAGTGTCGTTTTTGGCAATCTCAATCAAGAGGTCCTGGCTTTCCACCCTCTTAAGGGCTTCAAGACGGACATAATAATTTCTGTCGTTTTTGGCAACGTATTCTATTATCTCCATGTCATCTATCTTTTTGATGGCATCAAGGCGAACCCATGCATCCTTATCATTTTTGGCAATGCCTATCAGAATATTCTTGTCATGAACCCCTCCGACGGCATCTTGGCGTATCCATGAATCGTCGGCATCGGTTGCAAGGTCCTCCAGCAGGTCCTCATTAGAAACTCTCTTTTCGGCTTCAAGGCGTACGTGGAAACTTTCGTCGTTTTTGGCAATGTCTTCCAGGATGATTTCATCATCTATCTTTTTGACTGCTTCCCTGCGGACAAAATAGCTTCTGTCATTTTGTGCAAGCTCTTCCAGCAGTATTTCATCGCTTAAGCCCTTGACAGCTTCACATCGAACCCATATGTCCCTGTCTGTTTTGGCGATTTCAGCAAGCACTTCCTCATCATCCAGCTTCTTTATTGCCTCAAGGCGAACCCACGAGTCAACGGCATAAAGTGCAATGTCGGCCAGAAGGTCCCCTTCATTGACATGCTTAACGGCCTCAAGGCGAACCCATGAATCCTCAGCATCCTTTGCAATGTCAGAAAACAGGGCCTCATCGCCAATGCCTGAAAGGGCCTCCTCACGAACCAGGGTGTCATCGTCATGCTTGGCAATTTCCGCCAGGAAATCTTCGCTACATACCTTCTTAATCGCCTCCAGGCGGACCCATGACTCCTCATCGTTTTCCACAATGCCAATCAATATTTCCTCATCCGAGATTTTTTCAACCGCCTTAAGGCGAATGAGATAATCATCGGCATTCACTGCAATGTCTTCAATCAAATCATCCCGGTTCACTTTCCTGAATGCCTCCAGGCGAACGGTTTCGCTTCTATCGTTTTTGGAAATTTCAGACAAAACCTCCTCATTGCCCATGGCGTTGACGGCTTCGAGGCGAACCCCTGCATTGCTGTCATTCAGGCCAACCTCTTCAAGCAGCTTCTCGTCGTTTATTCCCTTAACGGCCTCAAGGCGCACAGACGCATTCTCATCACTCTTTGCAATGTCGGCCAATGCATCCTCATCAGTCATTTTCTCCACCGACCTGAGGCGATTGTGGGATGATTCGTCAGTCAATGCAATCTCTGCCAATGCCTGTCCGTCCGTGATGCTGTCAAGCGCCCGAATGGAAACTGCCTCATCCTCTTCATTTCGGGCAATGTCTGCCAGAATGGAATCATCAGTTATGCGCTCAACCGCCGCCTTTCGAACACGGCCATCGCCGCTTCTCTCGACAATGTCGCTTAAGATGGCATCGTTGCGGATGCGTTCAACAGCGGACAGACGAATATCTTCATCAGAGTCATTTATGGCAACTTCCGACAGTTTTTCCTGGTCGTCCAGTTTTTTAACTGCTTCAAGTCTTACCTTTGGATCCTTATGTTGCCATTTTGGCTTAAAAATTTTGTCGAGTATTCCCATAAAATCACGCCTAGAAATGTTATTGATTAATGATATGTGCAAACTAGAAAAAATATATTGCTGGTGTAGGCACAAAAAACAATCAATTAATTATATTATAAAAATCAAATGTTAAAAATATAATACCCTAATGTAAATGGCATGGAGAACATTATGCAGAATATAGTTTCAATCCTGAATCAAACCGATGACGTGATGTACTTTCCCATCCTAATTATCGTAATGGCTGCGGCCGGACTGTACTTTACCGCACGCACAAGAGGAGTGCAGATCAGACTGTTCGGAGAGTCAATCAGGCTTCTTTTTGAACCGGGAGATGATGAAGATTCGATATCCTCCCTGCAGGCCATGCTAGTATCCACCGCATCAAGGGTGGGTACCGGAAACATAATCGGCGTGTCCACAGCGATTTGCCTTGGAGGGCCGGGAGCATGCTTCTGGATGTGGGTGATGTGTATCATCGGCGCATCCTCAGCATTCATTGAAAGTACGCTGGCCCAAATCTACAAAAGAAAGCACAAGGAAGGTCACAGCTATGGAGGTCCTGCATATTATATCGAACAGGGTTTGCACAAGCCTAAGCTGGCGGCGCTCTTCTGTATATTCCTGATTGCCACATATGCTGTTGGATTCAACCTTTTGTGCTCCTTCAACCTCCAGTCAACATTCATCGATTATTCCTTCTACAGCCCTGCAACAACACCATTCATTGTAGGGGGATTGCTGGCAGTCATAACAGCATACTGCCTTCTTGGAGGAGGAAAAAGAATCCTCAAAATCACCGGCACAGTCGTGCCGTTCATGGGAGTTTCCTATGTCATCATAGCATTGATTGTAATTCTTATTAATTATCAGAATGTGCCTGCAATGGTATTGCTGATTTTTCAGGATGCATTTAATTTCCAATCCATTTTAGGAGGCGTTGCAGGTTCCTGCCTGGTATACGGAATCAAAAGAGGACTATTCTCAAATGAAGCAGGTGTAGGATCAGCTCCTAACGCTTCGGCTTCGGCAAACGTGTCCCACCCTGCAAAGCAGGGCCTTGTGCAGACGCTGTCCGTCTACATCGACACTCTGATTTTATGTAGCGCAACTGCACTGATGTGCCTTTCAACCGGAGTGGCACGTAATGCGACAGTCTCCGGAGCCCCTTATGTGCAGAATGCAATCCATACGGTATTCGGCACTGCAGGGCCGGTATTCATCACGGTTGCAATGGTGCTTTTTGCATTTACGACGCTGATTGGAAATCTCTATTATGTTGACAACGCACTGATATTCCTCAACGGGAAAAAGATACCTTCAAAAAAGTTCCTGCACATATTCCATCTCCTGTGTGCGGTGATCGTTTTTATAGGGGCAATAATTCCGATGGATGCCGCATGGGCAATGGCCGACATCACAATGGGAGGCATGACACTTATCAACCTTCCGGTATGTGTTCTTCTGGGCAAAATAGCCATTGACTGCCTGAAGGATTATGAAAGCCAGAGGAAAGCCAAAAAGAATCCTGTCTTCAAGGCAAGCTCCATCGGACTTGATGAAGAGGAGCTCGATTACTGGAAATGAACCGGAATTTACGCAATTGCCGATTTTTCAGACAATGTTTTTCTAACAATTCATTGAAAATTATTGGTGAATCTACATATACCCATTGAGTTTGACTACTTTTTTTGAGTTCATCAAAATAATGAAACGTTCGATGCATTATTCGATAGGTATACATCATTAAAGTGAAAATAATCAAAGGGAATTTTATTTAAAATGTGGTTTGAAAATGTGGAGAAAATCCGTGAAAATGAGAAAAACAAAAAAGAAATTTTAAAAAAAATAGATGGCGTAGATGAAAATCATCTACTTGATAATTATTTTTACGGTCTTTGCAACTTTATTGTAGCAGTTATTGCCATTATATGAAACAACCGCTTTGTAAGTTCCTTTTTTAGTCAATTTGGCAAGTTTGAATGTGGCCTGACCCTTATTATCGGTGAGTACACTGTAGGTCTTGCCGTTGACTTTAAGGTAAATCTTAACCTTTTTCATGACAGCATTCTTGTTGTTTTTCAAAGCAACTGTGTATTTTTTAGTTGATTTTACTTTAAAGGTCTTTTGAGATGCAGATAACTTAGCATTTGCCTTTTTGACAACAACATTAACGCTGGAAGATGAAGCTTTGTATTTGTCATCACCTGAGAAGGTTATTTTTGCCTGATAAGTCTTAGGAACCCATGAGGCGGTGGACAATTTAATCTGTCCATTCTTATCAGTATAATAACTTTTAGTCTGACCGTTTACGTTAATCTTGACCAGCTTATTGCTTAATATCTTGCCGGAACCGTCCTTCAAGGTTACAACCAGATTTTTGCCTTCATTATATACTTCAGTGAAACCGTTTGCGGCAATCTTGGTAGATGCCTTTTCATTGTTGTTATTATTAGTTGTCGCTCCACTTGTTGAAATATTTTGAACAGGTGCTTCTATTTCCATATATACGAAAATATTTGAAGTGACTGAACTTGAAGCAAGAATATTATTTCCTGAAAAGCGGATTTTGGCCTCATAAGTATTTGGAGGTAGGTTCAGGAAGAATCTGGCCTGACCATTGTCATCGGTTTTTCCGGACAGTGATATGCTGTTCAACTTGAGTGCGATATTGGCGTTTCTAATAAGGTTGCCGTATTTGTCCTTCAAGGTTGCAACAAGATATTTGCCTTCGCCGTAAGTGAAGGTCAAATCAGATGCGCTGATTGAAGTTGGAATCTTAGTGACTGTTATTGTCACATGAGAACTGGAAGCAGAATAACCTCTTGTATTTTCAAATATGATATCTGCTTCGACTGTGCCGATGGACAGTTTATCGGACAGGTCAAAGTCCACCTTACCGTTTGCATCGGTTTTCAATGTTAAGCCTGAGGAATCGATTTGAAGTCTGAGGTTTACGTTTTCAACAGGATTTCCATCAATATCCTTTAAAACAGCAGTTAAAATACCGGATTCGCCGTAAACGAATGTGAGGTTGTCTGCATAGACATTGGTTTTCACCCTATATATTTCCGCACGAATGCCAATGCTTGAACCCTTGTGGGTACGGTTGCCTTCAAATGCGATTGTTCCGTCGTAATTTCCTTCAGCCAAACCTTTTAGGCTGAATTGGACTTCACCGTTCGCATCGGTTTTGTAGGTCTTGTGGATGAACGCTATATCCAAGGTAACATCTGCATCAGCTATCGGATTGCCGTTCTCATCAGTCAATTTGGCGGTGATTACGCCTTCACCAGGAAATGCCCTTACATTGTCTGCCTTGAGAATGGTATTGTAGTTATTGATTACAACTGAAACAGGCAAATCTGATCCAGCATAGAATTTTTCTTCTGAAAATGCGACATTGATATTATGTGTGCCTGCTGAAAAATCGTTCAATGAGAATGTGACTTGACCTAATCCATTGGTGGTCAAGGCATCCAGGACATTGCCGCCTTCCTTAAGATATATTGTGCGGCCAGTCATAGGATTGTTGTTCTCATCAAGCAGTGTGGCAACCAGGCTTATGTCATCATCAATGAATGCAACGATATCATCAGCGCTGAGGGATGTTGAATATTTAGTGATTGTGACTGTGACAGGTGCACTTGAACTGGCATAGTGACTGTCCTGTTCAGATACGACATAGAGATTGTGGACGCCTGCTGAGAAATCTTTTAGAGGGAATGAAACCTGACCTAAGTCATTGGTGGTTAAGACATCCAGAACATTGTCGTTTTCCTTGAGGTACACTTTAAATCCGGCCATAGGATTGTTTTCACTATCGGTTAAGCTGACAAGCAAAGTCAAATCATCGCTTGCGAATTCATTGACGTCATCCGCTTTGATTACAGTAGCGAATCTGTTTACAACGACAGTAACAGGCAAACTTGAAGCTTCATATCTGCCATTTTCCAAGAACACAAGATTGAGATTGTGCACACCGGCAGGAATATTCTTAAGGGAAAAGCTGACCTGACCTAACCCATCGGTAGTCAATACATCTAAAACATTGTCATTTTCCTTAAGGTATACGTCATAGCCTGCCATCGCTTTGTTGTCACTGTCAACCAGACTGGCGGTTAAATTAACATCATCATTGATGTACATTTCAGTGTAAGCGTCGGCGCTGATGGCTGTTTGCTGTCCATAAACTTTTATGGTGCAAAGAGACTTGCCTGTGGATTTGTCCCTAAGGCTGTATGTGCCCTTGTCCAAACTCATGGTCAATGATGAACCTGAAAGGCAGTTATAAACAGCGATAGGCTGATAGGAAAAGTTTTTGCATAATTCAAAAGCGAAGTTAATGTCATTGAAATAGTAGGTTTTGCTTCCGCATCCTTCATATACGTAATTGATTGGAATTACGGCATCATCTGGACAATAGACTGAATATGAAGATGCCTGAGTTACAAGATTAGGTGTCTTTATTGAACCTGATGCATACATGAGATTGTTGTCTGCAGTGTTGTTTATAAAAGTACAGAACACAAGATAAGCATTTTGTGAAACAGCATAATTGCTAGCCCTATTGTTTTCAAATGTACAGTTGATTACATCATACAGTGAAAAAGGACTGTATAGTGCTCCACCATTGCTGTAAGCTTCATTGTTTATGAATGTACAGTTTGCAAGTATATCGTTTGAGAAATATTCATAAACCGCACCTCCATAGCTTGCGGAATTTCCGTCAAAGGTACAGTTTTTGAAAGTGCCCATATATCCTGCACCGCCCTGTCCTGCATAATTGTCCTTAAATATGGAATCAATGGCAGTGGACTGGTATACTGCACCGCCTGAATGTGCCTGACAATTGTTGAACCTGGAATTCTTGATGGTTGAGCCGAATACAGCACCTCCACACTCACCATTACAATAGCTGAAGGTACAGTCTTCTATATTGCGGGCGTATGCAACAGCCCCTCCCCAGTTACCGTAACAGTATTTGAATGTACAGTTGACTACACTGAGATTCAATTGGGTTGAGGTGGCCAGAATCGCTCCACCGTCAGTATCCTGATAGATGTCTCCCAGATCAACAAAATTGAGGTTTTTGATTACAACATTGTGTGAAGATACCCTAAATCCGTAAGCCTGATAGTTTACGTTTAAGCTACCTTTAATTGTATGTCCTTGACCGTCTATTACAACATTATCCTTATCTACAACTATTGAATTGTCATCATTTATGTTGCGACTATATGTATAGTCGTCCTCTAACTTGATTTCAGAATCCGTACTACTGTTTATCAAATCATTTAAGTCTGAAAAGGAACGGGTGCCTGACAGAACATCCTCATCAGCATCACTTTGCTCCAATTCGATATCTTCACCGTCATCTGCTTGCACGTCAGTCGAATTTGAGTCTGCAGCGTGTATTGCTGAAACTGAAGATATTACAATAAATGAAAATAATAGTAGCACTACCAATTTTCGCTTATTTATCATTATCTCCCTCAAAGATTAATCTTATGATATATATTTATAATCGGTTATACTATATAAAGTGTAAGATATTTCCACTTATCGTTCAAAAAACAGTGAAAAAAAGAAAAATTATTGAATATTATTAAAATGAAAAAAATAGTGGAGTAGATGAAAGTCATCTACCAAACTCTGATTTTTGCCTTTTTGACAACCTTGTTGTAGCAATTATTGCCGTTATATGTAATGACAGCTTTGTAGGATCCCTTCTTGTTTAATCCCTTGAGTTTGAATATGGCCTGGCCCTTTTTGTTAGTTTTGACCTTGTAGGTCTTGCCTTTGACCTTAAGGGAAATCTTGACCTTCTTCATTGGGGCATTCTTGTTTGTCTTCAGGGTAACCTTATACTTCTTGACAGCTGTCTTAAGATTGAATTTCTTTTTGGAAGCAAAAAGATAAGGATTTGCCTTTTTGACCACGAGGGATACATCAAAAGCTATAGGCTTATATTTCTTATCACCTAAAAATGTTATCTTGACCTTGTAGGTCTTTGGAAGCAATGAGGAGATAGGTACTTTGATTTGGCCTTTGGAATCGGTTTTATAGGTCTTGGTCTTGCCGTTCAAATTAACGACGAATTGCTTGCCTGTAACCGGCTTTCCATCATCATTCTTCAATGTCACGATTATATATTTGCCCTCATTGTAGACACTTTTGAAATTATAGCTGTTAATAGAGATCTTTTCCCTTATGTCATTGACAACAATGCTTACTACAATGGAACTTTGCTCATGAGTCTTATTTCCTGCAAAGCTAACTGTAGTGGTATAGACTTTAGGAGCAAAATCAACCAAAAACTTGGCCTGACCGTTGTCATCGGTTTTTCCGGTCAATACATTGGTATTGAATTTGACGGTAACGGTTTCGTTTGCTATAAGATTTCCATACTTGTCCTTCAGGGTCACGACAAAGTATTCATCATCGCCATAGTTGCAGGTCATGTTGTCTGCAATGACTTCGGTCGGAACCTTATTGACGACAATGTCTATGACCGCACTGGAGGCATTATAGCCGTTTGTCCTGTCAAAGTTAAAATTTCCCTTATATCTGCCGACATCCAGCCTGTCCTTGAGATCAATAGTTGCCTCGCCTGTGGCATTGGTTGTTAACGATTCATGAACCCAGCTCACCTCAACATCCATCCGGATGGTGGCATTGTTGATTGGATTTCCTTCAGAATCCTTTAGACATATGGTTAAAATGCCTGATTCCCCATAAATGAATGTAAGGTTATTTACAGTGATATTGGAACCCAACGTGCGCAATGTGATATTAATAAGCAGGCTTGATGCATTATAATCATCGTTTCCATTGAACTTAAGAATACCTGTATAGTTTCCCTCACCCAGGTTGAAGCCGCTTACATTGAAATAGACCTCACCGCTTTCGTTAGTCACAAAGTTCCTGATAACATGAGTATTATTTACCTCTAGAGTTATGTTACAGCCTTCCAAAGGATTTCCATCCTCATCAGTCAATTTGGCAACAATCTGACCCTCTTCGGGAAATGTGGTGATATTGTCGGCATGAATTTCAGTATTCTTTTTGCCCTCATCGGCATTTAGAGAATCATCAACATCCGAAGGGTCATTGCCTTTTGACGAAACATCCTGATTCGAGTCGGCTTCTTTCAATTCTTTTACCTCATCGACTCCCTGCACGTCAATGGCATTGGAATCGCCTTGTTCCAATTCAACATTTTCACCACCAACTGCCTGCACATCGGATGCATCCGAATCTGCGGCACAAATAACCGAAATTGAAGAGATCAGAACAAATGAAAATAAAAGCATAATCAATAATTTTCGCGTATTAATCATGATTTCCTCCAAAATTATTTTAATGTATAGATATTTTTTATTAATAGTATAAAATACTTATGAAATTCTGCCCATTTTTTGAAAAAATCGGCAAAATGGAAAATTAAATATTTAAAGAAAAAAAGTAAAAGATGTAGATGATATATCATCTACCTAACTGTTATCTTTGCGTTTTTGCTAACCTTATTGTAGCAACTGTTGCCCTTATATGTGGCAACTGCCTTGTAGGTTCCCTTCTTGCTTAATCCCTTAAGCTTGAATATGGCCTGACCGTTCTTGTTGGTTTTGACCGTATAGGTCTTGCCTTTGACCTTAAGGTAAACCTTGACGTTCTTCATTGCGACATTCTTGTTTGTCTTCAGGGTAACCTTATACTTCTTGACGGATGTCTTGACATTGAATTTCTTTTTGGAAACGAACAGGTAAGGATTTGCCTTTTTGACAACAAGATTGACCTTAAATGATGATCCCTTATATCTATTGTCACCAGAAAACGTTATTTTTGCCTGGTATTTTTTAGGAACCAGTGAAGCGGTGGACAGCTTGACCTGTCCCTTGGCGTCGGTTTTATAAGTCTTGGTCTTTCCGTTGAAATTGATGGAAAGAGGTCTTCCAGGCATTACATCGCCATAATCATCCATTAGGGTTATGGTGAGATATTTGCCTTCATTATATACGCTCACCAGATTATATGCGCTGATTACAGTGGAAATCTTCTCGCTTATCTGAGTCACAACGACCTTGGCATTTGAAGAAGTCGCATCAAGAATGGCATTGCCTGAAAAGCTCAGTGCAACTGAATAGGATTTAGGAGGCAGGTCAATCAAAAACCTTGCCTGGCCGTTATCATCGGTTTTTCCGGACAATGTCTTGATAGTCGATTTGATTGAAACGCTTTCATTGGCAACAGGATTTCCGTATTTGTCCTTCAAGGTCACGACCAGATATTTGCCCTCACCATACATGCAGGTCACATCAGGGGCTGAAATTTCAGTTGAAACCTTATATACGGTTACATTCACAGGAATGCTGGTGCCGATATACCTGTTGGTGGTCTCAAAGTATATTCTTCCTTCAGAATTTCCAGGCATCAATAGGTAGTTTGACAAATCAAAGTCCACATGGCCTTCAGAGTC
>CACWUH010000035.1 GCA_902764015.1 uncultured Methanobrevibacter sp.
TGGATGCCCAGAAACTATCACTGTCTCCTGAAATATACTCAACATTCCTGCTTTGGATGCTGTCCACTCTGTTTGAGGACTTGCCTGAAGTGGGGGATATGGACAAGCCTAAATTCGTATTCTTCTTTGATGAGGCACATTTATTGTTTGATGATATGTCACCTGAATTCGGCAAGAAAATCGAGCAGATTGTAAGGCTTATCAGGTCAAAGGGCGTAGGGCTGTACTTCATCTCACAATCCCCTGCAGACATTCCAGACGATATCCTGGCTCAATTGGGAAATAGGGTTCAACACGCACTTCACGCATACACTCCAAAGGACCAGAAGGCAGTTAAGGTTGCTGCTGAAACGTTCAGACCAAACCCTGATTTCGATACTGCAGAGGTCATCTCCAATCTTGGAATCGGTCAGGCCTTGGTATCCGTTCTTGATGAGAAGGGTGTTCCGACTGTTGTCGAGCAGGTGGATATCGTTCCTCCGCAAAGCTATATCGGAGCCATTGATGATTCATTGAGGGCTCAGCTGATTGACATTTCCACATTGAAGGGAAAATACGCTGAGGCTTATGACAGGGAGTCAGCTTATGAATTGCTTTTGAACAAGATTGATGAAAATCCTAATATTGAAAGCGAAGTTGTTCCAGAGACCCGGGAAGTCATCGAGGAAGCAAAGGCCCAGGCCCAGGAGGAGCCTTCATCCGAAGAGCCTGAACAAGCCCAACAGCCGGGAGCTGCAGATGTTTTGGGAGGTATTTTAGGCACCGTTCTTGGTGGCCAGACTCAAACAAAGGGTGGGCGAGCTAAAAAATCTTCCACTCAAAAGGTTGCGGAAAGGGCAGCTTCACAGGCAGCCAATACCGTTGCACGTGAAGTTACGAAAGGTCTGATGAGAGGAATATTCGGACAGATGAAGTAGGTGATTAGATGCCACATCCACACAATGATGCAATAGCAAACATGCCCGCTTCCGCATTGATAGGAATCATTGAAGAGTCAAAAATGACCTATGTGCGTGAAAACTTAAGCATATTCCTGCATGAAAGTCAAATTAAGCTTTTAAAACAGGTCAAAAAGCATGAAAAGCCTCATCACAAAAGGATTAGGGCAAAGCAGTTTGAAAAGGCCAAGAAAGATGATTTGTTTAATGTCCATCTTGGACTTTACCTCAAGAAATACCAGAAGCTTGAAAAGCTAGGCTTGATTGAGATTGACCTGCAGCCTGACAACGGCTTGGAATACGATTGCAAGCTAACTCCTAAAGGAATTGAAGTCCTCATTGAGATTGCCACGCTTGAAGGCAAATGGGAAAGTGTTGTAGGCATTGGTGATGGGGACAGGGAAGTCCTTAAAAGATTGGCTCTGGATTCATTTGAAATATCCTACAGGCACAAGAAAAACAGAGAATTCATATTCTGATATTATCAATAGCTATTGAATCGTAATGATTCCAATAGCTTCATTTCTATTTTTAACGGATGGTTATCTTAACTTTTTTAGTTGCTGATTTGTAGTTGGAATTGCCTGCAAATTTATAGGTAGCGGTGTATTTGCCCTTTTTGGTCAGTTTTACTTTGAAGGTTGCAATGCCCTTTGAATTGGTTTTGGCCTTGTATGTCTTTTTATTTACTTTCAACTTAACGATGACTCTTTTGATAGCTTTATTTTTGTTGTTTTTAAGTTTTGCAGTCACTTTTTTGGTTTTGGCTTTTGCTTTGAATTTCTTGGATGATGCAACTAATTTTGGAGTTGCCTTTTTAACTGTTATTTTGCTGGTAATGCTTGATGCCTTATAGATTTCACTTCCCGCAAAGGAAATCTTTGCGCTGTATACCTTGGCAGGCAGATTTACGGATAGCTTTACCTGGCCGTTTGCATCGGTTGACTTCGAGTATTTCACGTTATTCAGGTAAATGACGATGCTCTTTTTGGCCAACGCTTTTCCCACATTGTCTTTAAGTGTGATGACTAGATTGGCAGGGTTATTATATACGACATTGACATTATTTGAGGTCAATCTGGTTGCAATCTTATTAACAATGACGCTGGCGTTTGCAGATGATGATAAGTAAACGTCATCGCCAATGAATGATATTTCTGCAAGGTAACTGTCCGGAAGCAGGTCGATAGCTAATGAGACTTGCCCGTCATTGTCTGTAGTCATAACATGGTCTTTTCCATTTATTCTAATCAGGATGTCCTTTCCTTTCAAGGCATTGCCCATATTGTCCTTCAGGACTGCAGTCAAATTTTTTCCGGAATCGTAATCGGCTGTCACGTTATTGGTTTCAATGCTTGTTGTGGCATATACGTGAACATTGAAGGTATTGGAATATACTTCTCCCACTAATTTTCCTCCGATATAGCTTCCGTCATTGTACTTAATTGAAATCGTATGGTTTCCAAGGGTCAGATTCTTGATTGCTATTTCAAATTCGCCATTTTCCACAGGATAACAATCCTGGGCGTTCTTGTCGATTGAAATGTATATGAAAGCGGTTGTGCTTGCCGGCGCATTGAATGTGATGTTTGCATCGGATCCGTATTCTACTTGAGAAGGAACGTCGACCGTGATGTTTTGTGAGTTTTCAATCACATAAACCTCCTGAACCAGGTGGTACTCCTCACCGGAATAGATGAATTCAAGATAAAACCTGTTCAATCCAACGTAAGTGCTTGACAGGTCAACTGATGCAGATCCGTTGGCTATTTCTGATGATGCCAATAAATCGCCTTTTGCACCGGAGTTGTAGTCATACACGTTGAGCTGGCCATTGATCCATTCCTGAGTTTTTATTTCAATCGTGAAGTTTTCGCCAACGCTCACGTAAGACGGGGAGGTTGTTGTTGTCGGTGTCAGATTATTCATAATCATTTCTTCATCATGGCCCAGAACCTTGCTGTCCCTGCGGACCTGTGAACCTGCCCAGACGAACACCTCTTTGAAATTCCTTTCAAAGGCTTCATCAATGGCTTCCTCTATTAACTCCCATAATCTGTCTGCATCTTCAGGATTTAGAACAAATCCTCCGAAATAGTGCAGTTGATCTTCAGTGAATCCCAATTCCTGGCCGATGAGATATGCTTCCTGATGATGAGGGCTTTTACCAGTGACCCAGTCATAATCCTCTATCTGGAGCACGTCAAGTTTGGAAGGGCTGTATGCATCCTGAATGTAATTCACATCCCTTATCATAGGAGGGACATTGTCGATGTCGGTGACGCTTGGCGGGAAGAAGAGAGCCATATATATTCCATCGCTATATTTGGCGCTTTTAACGACATCGCGCAATGAATCGCTATACTTTACCAGTTGCTGGTTCAGCCATTTTGTGACATTTCTGTCATAATCCTCAATGTTTGCATGCGCATATTCCGGCAGTTCGGTGCCGTATTCGGCAAAATATCTGGCTTTTGTGGCATTGTCATAAAAGCACGGTGCTTTAGCCTCTGTGTTTTCATTCCACCACCACCAGGCTTCGCCCATCTGCAGAATAGGCTGAAAGCCATTGTTCACGACGATGTCCAGGCATGCCTCACTTACGTTTCTTACATATTGAATGACCTCTTCATTGCATGGGCTGTAGAAGAATGTTGACGGATTCCATCCTGTTTTTGCAAGGTTTCCGTTCAAATCCATTTGTCTCCAGCTTTGAGGACATTGCAGATTCTCCATGGAAATGCTGATGACGAGATTATCAATGCCATTGTTTTTCAATTCCCTGGAATAGCAATCCAGCCATGCCCTGAACGCATTGTTTAAAGGAACATCCTTATCCAAAACCATCTTTTCGGTCCTGTTATTGGTAAATCCCATGTCGCTGATTACATCGCCTACAGTTCCGCTTTTTTCATAGAAGTTTGAAGCTCCGATGTAGAGGTCTGCCCATTCTGTGTATCCCAATTTTCTCATTTCTTTGCAAAGCCTATAAGGATTGAGGTTGTAGATATCGTCATAGCCTTCGCAAAGCCTGATTTGGTGAGACGGTAATTGGGGCTGTTCATTGCATATTTCGCCGTTGATGACGGAAATGTTGGAGATTCTGCAGGTGAAATTTGCATTTTCCATGATTGTATAATTGGTGTAGTTTGCAACAAAATTGGTGGGCACTATTGGAATCATGATGGATTTCAGGTTATCAGTATTCAATTTGGTTCTTTTGGTTACGGTCACGGGGTTGCCGTTCCTGTCGATATAGGTATCCTGCTGCCTTAAAATCAAATCACTGAAATCCAGTTTCACGTGATTGTTTGTGATGTATCGGCTCATTGTGAGATAGTAGATTTCGCCGGTATTAGCTTCAATCGTGATGACTGCATTGTTTGAAAAGTCATTGCAGCCAGTCATCTCATAATCAAATTCCAGTATCACGTCGGAATAGTTGCTGCGGTTGCCGTAGCTGATGTATGGATGCTGAATCAGATCCTGCGAATTCCAGTATAATCCCACAAAATCATTTTCAGTACGGAAAACGCCGGTTACGGTTAAGTCGGTGAGAGTTTCGCTGGTGATTGTTGCGCTTGATTCAAAATTATTGTTGATGGTCCAGCAGTCGCCACGGAAGAGATAGTATTTGTTGTCATAGAATATTCCTTTATAGTCTTCGCCGCTTGATGAGGACACATCATAATCAGATTCGGATAGTTCTTTAGTTGTTTTCGCTTGGCCAATCATGTTTTCATCGTATTCACTGGAATGGTTGTCTGAAGTTTCTATTGACATCTTTTCGTCGCCTGAAACGTTGTTGTCTTGATTGCAGGTTTCGCTCATTGACATGTCGGATGAATCTCCTGCAGTCACAGCCGAATTATCCTGGGTTGTGCTGTCAGCAGCACTTGCGGCGCCAACAGTCATGAATATCAGGACAGCGACTATCAAAAATTTATAAATTTTCAATATGATGACCTCTAAATATACACTAATATTATATTTATGCATTTACTGGTTATTAAGTTATCCGTAAATCTTTGAGCATCAACCGATGTGGAAATGAAAAATTTTATTAGTTTTTTCAGCCTAAATTATATTCATGATTTTCACACTCAAAAGCAAGGGCCATAAGAATGTGACTTCACTTCACAAGTCCACCTTTGAGGTTACAAAGGATGCTGAAATAGGTCCGGCTGCAGACTGCATTGTTGGAACGTCAGCAGACCAGTCAATGCTGGACTTTCCGCAGGAGTTCAAGGATAGGATTGCCGATTCCAATACTAAAATAAAGGTGATTCTTGACACTGAAAACGGTCATGATGAGATAACGGGTTTCGGCCATGAAGATTTGACTTTGACACATCCAACCGACATAGTATGCAGAACCAGTGATTTCACATGCTCAAGGACCTTGATGATTAGGGCAGACAAGGCGGCAAGGGATCTTGACAGTGATTTGATTGAGGATTTAAAAAATGGAAAAATCATGGAAGTTACCATAAAATTATGCTAAAAACAGTTAAGTTTATATAACTTGAAAAAGATATTTTTTTATAACTACTTTTGTTTTATGCGGGGGTGGTCGAGCGGTCAAAGGCGCTAGGTTGAGGGCCTAGTGGGTCAGTCCCTTCGCGGGTTCAAGGCAAAACTTTTTATTTATTGAAATCAAATATTTTTTACATATGTCTGAGGAAACCATTTTGACTAGAAGGGTGATGCTCGCTTTTGCAGTTCTTGCATGCATTTTTCTCTGTATGGCCTGTGCAAGCGCAAATGAAAATGTGACCTGTGGCGATGATAACGTCACGGAATGTGCAGTATTGGCATCGGCAGATAACGGCAGCGGAAGTTTTGAGGAGCTGTCCGGATTGGTCAGTGACACCCCTGACAATGCAACACTGGTTCTGGAGAAGGATTATGAATATGTAAACGGATCAAACAAGGGAGTTTTAGTTTCAAAACCGATTACAATTGACGGGGCCGGCCATACTCTCAACGGAAATGGGCTCTCCAGAATGTTCAATGTCACCGCCGACAACGTCATCATAATAAACATCAACTTCGTCAATGGAAATGCCTACGGCAGATATTTCTCAAATGACGCCGGAGGAGGGGCAATCTACTGGAACGGGGCAAACGGATACATTGAAAATTGCAGTTTCACAAACAATGCCGGAAGCGGAGTCGAGGATGACCCCTTCGACAAGGAGGAGACCTGGATTGATGAAAACGGAATGGAAGTCCATACCATCAGAATGAGACCGGTGGGTGCCAAGATAAATGAAGGTGGAGCTATTGTATGGAACGGCACAAATGGAACGGTATCCAAATGCATCTTTACTGGCAATCACGTAGGCTATCCGGATTACGGCGGAGCAATCTGCTGGAGAGGGTCTTCGGGCAAAGTCCTTGAAAGCGAGTTTTATAGGAATTCGGCCTGGGCCGGAGCTGCCATCTGCTGGATGGGGAATAAGGGCACAATATTGAACTCAAAATTCGTCAACACCGGTGATGTCTTTAGAAGAGACATAATCTGGTTCGGTGAAAAGGGTTTAATCAGATATTGCCTTCTGCTCAGCTCAACCGGAACTCCGCTTTATCCATGTGGCGTGAATGTAGCTGCCGACTATAATTTCTGGGGAGACATACTGCCCGATACCAAAATGGAAAAAATCAGCAATCTCAATAATTGGGTAGTCCTCAGTGCATCATATAATCATAATTTCGTTAAGAAAGGAGAGACTGTTGTGGTCAAGTCCACAGTCATGCTGTACAAGAAGGACGGCTCATCATCGCCGTTCACCGGCATGAACATATCCGGAAACATCACCGCAACGGCATATCGAGACGGATTTGTCCATCTCACCTACTCAAACGGCAAGCTTGAAGTCAGGATAATTCCGAAAACAAAGATAGTCTCCAAAAATATGGTCAAATATTACAAGCAATCCAAGAAGTTCAAGGTTCGTGTTTACGGTGCCGATGGAAAGCCTGCCATCAAAAAATTTGTCAAATTCACAATCGCCAAGCGCACATACACTGTTAAGACAGACAAGAGAGGATACGCCTCATTGAAGGTGAATAAAAAGCCCGGCAAGTACACTGTCACAGTCAGTTTTGATGATGTCAAGGTCAGAAATAAGATAAAGATTAAGACAACCCTGATAACCAAAAATCTCTCCAAAAAGGTTAAAAAATCGGCCAAATTCAAAGTCAAGGTCCTGAATTCTAAAGGCAAGGCATTTAAAAAGCAGATAGTTAAAATAAAATTCAGGGGCAAAAGCTATAAGTTGAAAACAAATAAATGGGGAAGGGCATTTTTCGAAGTCCCCAAGAATTTGAAAGTCGGCAAATACTTAATCAAAACAACCCATAAGGGACTAACCAATAAGAATAAAATCACCGTTAGAAAATAACTGTAATCTACTTTCAGTATCACCAATCTATTTATAATAAGTTAACTAAAAATTATTAATAATATAAAATTTGTATGGTGATAAATTATGAAGGCTGTAATTCCGGCAGCAGGTTTTGGAACTAGATTTTTACCTGCTACCAAAGCGCAAGCAAAAGAGATGCTTCCGGTTTATGACAAACCGACAATCCAATATGTGATAGAAGAGGCTGTGGCCTCAGGCATAGATGACATCCTAATCGTGACCGGTAGGAATAAGAGGTCAATTGAAGACCACTTTGACAAGTCCTTTGAACTCGAGCAGACCCTGCAGAGCGCAGGCAAGGACGACAGATTAAGGCAGGTCCGCGCAATCACAGACCTTGCAGATATCTGCTATGTAAGGCAAAAGGAGCAGAGAGGTCTTGGAGATGCAATCTACTGTGCCAAAAAGCATATCGGCGGAGAACCTTTTGCAGTGCTTCTGGGCGATTCAATTACCAAAGGTCCTAGCCCATGCACAAAGCAGCTGATTGATGTTTATGAAAAGTATAACGCATCAGCAATTTCCCTTGAAGAGGTGCCTAAGGAAAAAGTGGAAAGATATGGAATCATCAAGGGAACAGAGGTTGAAAATAATGTTTACAATATTGAAAAGCTCGTTGAAAAACCTTTAGCCCATCAGGCACCATCCAATCTTGCAATCATGGGCCGCTATGTCCTGACTCCAGACATTTTCGACAAAATCGATGAGACAGAGCCTGGCGTTGGCGGAGAGATTCAGCTGACTGATGCCCTTCAGAAGCTGGATTCAATCTATGGCGTGACCTTTGAAGGAAAGACCTATGATATCGGTAACAGATTCGAATGGCTCAAGACTTCCATCGAGTTTGCTATGGAGGATGATGAGTTCAAGGATGACCTGGTTGATTACATGAAGGAAATGATTAACGAGGCTTAAAAAATGGAAACTCAAAGAATTTTAGTCACCGGAGGCAGCGGTTTTATAGGAACCAACCTCTGCAACGAACTTAGAAGCAGAGGGCATGAGGTTCTGGCTGTGGATTTATTGCACCATGAGGGAGAAGCCGACCTCTACTCCGACTCATACTCCGATTATGTGAGAGGGGATGTCAGAAGCTACCGCCAGATGGAAAGGATTTTCGATGACAACGACAAGTTCGATTATGTCTATCACCTAGCCGCCGAATACGGAAGATGGAACGGCGAGGGGTACTATGAAAACCTCTGGGAAACAAACGTCATCGGATTGAAGAACATGATCCGCCTTCAGGAAAAGCTGGACTTCAGAATGATTTCATTTTCATCAGCAGAAGTCTACGGAGACTATGAGGGAATCATGTCTGAAGATGTCATGGAAAACGTTCCGATTTCCCAGACATACCAGATGAACGACTATGCTATCTCCAAATGGGCAGGAGAGCTCATGTGCATGAACTCGGCTACCATGTTCGGTACAGAAACCGTGCGTGTAAGGCCTGTAAACTGTTACGGCCCTCATGAAGCCTACTCACCATATAAAGGGTTCATCCCAATCTTCATCTACAAGGCTCTGCACGGGCTTCCTTATTCCGTTCACATGGGTCACAAGAGAATAATCGACTATGTTGAGGATACTGCAAGGACTTTTGCAAACATCGTCGACAATTTCATCCCTGGCGAAGTATACAATGTCGGAAGCAAGCAGGAATGGGAAAGGGACATCAAGCAGTACTCAGACATGGTTCTGGATGCAGTGGGCATTGATGACAGCCTGGTAACCTACACTCCGGCTGAAGAGTTCACAACAAAGGTCAAGACAATTGACTTTTCCAAAGCCATTCGTGACTTGAAGCATGACCCGCAGGTTCCGCCTGAAGAGGGCATTAAAAGAACTGTCGAATGGATGAAAGACTATTACAGAATAGAATAATCATGAAAACCATTGTAATAATTCCTGCTTTCAATGAGCAGGCAGCTATTGGGGAGGTTGTGGAAAAATCGCTCCAATATGCTGATGATGTTTTGGTAGTGGATGATGGAAGTGCAGACCGCACTTGCGAAATCGCCCGTGAAGCGGGCGCATCTCTTCTAAAGCATCCCACTAATTTTGGAAAGGGCGTTTCACTGCGTGATGCCTTCGCACAAGTCAATGGCTATGATATTGTCGTCACTATTGACGGCGACGGGCAGCATAATCCCGATGAGATACCTGATTTGACCAGGCCAATCATGGAAGGCGAGGCTGATTTTGTAAACGGCAGCAGGTATCTGAACGGATTTGACGAAAACACTCCTGCCTACAGGCGCGTGGGCCAAAGCGTCCTTGATATAGCCACCAACATCACTGCCGGAACCAAACTGACGGATTCCCAAAGCGGATTTCGGGCATTCAGGGGGAGCACCATTTCATGCTACAAATTCAGGGATCCAGGATTTGGGATAGAAAGTGAAATGATAGCCGACGCCGCAGAAAACAATTTGAGAATCATTGAGGTTCCGATAACGGTCAGGTATGATGTTGAAAACTCATCAACCAAAGGCCCAGTCACCCATGGCGTTGGGGTTCTTCTTAAAATCGCCAAAGACAAACTCATCAGAATGACAAGACGATAATATGCAATACAGACTAATACAGAAAACTGGCGATGAGATTTCTCCATTAGGTTTTGGAGCAATGAGATTGCCATTGAAAAACGGCAAAATAGACAGAAACAAGGCATCAAAGCTAATTTATTATGCAATTGACAACGGCGTCAATTTCATCGACACCGCTTACCTTTATGGGGACAGCGAATCGTTTTTGGGCGAAGTCCTGCAGGGCGAATACAGGGACAAGGTCAAGATATGCACAAAGCTTCCTGCAATAAATGTACGAAAGTATGAGGATATGGAAGAGATACTGGATGAGCAGCTCAACCGCCTTCAAAGGGATTCAATCGACTATTATCTGATTCATGCGGTTGACCTGAAGGCAATAAACAGGCTGATTAAAAGGGATCTCTTTAAGTTTTTGGCAAAGGCAAAGCGTGAAGGCAAAATAAAACATGTCGGATTTTCATACCACGGCCCCAAAGAGGAGTTCCCTATTTTGATTGACGGATATGACTGGGATGTGGTGATGGTGCAGTACAACTACTTCGATGAGAATGTTCAGGCCAGTATGGAAGGAATAGAATATGCTGCTTCCAAGGGAATTGGAGTTCTTGTAATGGAGCCGCTGAAAGGAGGTATTCTTGCAGGCAAAATGCCTGCCGAGGCTGAAGAGATATTCAAAAAGGCAAATCCTGACAAGAGCACCGCCGAGTGGGCATTCGAATGGGTTCTGAACAACCGCAATGTGACCTGTGTATTGTCCGGAATGAATACTTTCGAGCAGTTGGATGAGAATCTCGCCGTTGCCGAAAGGACAACTCCCCTGTCAATGACTTTGGAGGAAATGGAAACAGTCGAACTTGTCAAAAGGGTGATGAGGAATTCCCTAAAAATCAACTGTTCCACATGCGGCTACTGCATGCCATGTCCTCAGGGAGTCAATATTCCTGAATGCATGAAAATATACAATGAAAAGTACCTGTTCAACCATAAGGGGCTTTTCAATCAGTCATTCATGGACTATTACCAGTATGTCGGTGGAATTATGGGAAGCACGGGCAATGCAGGAAAGTGCAATGCCTGCGGAAGGTGCTTGAGGAAATGCCCTCAGAAACTCGACATCATCGGAGAGCTGAAAAAGGTGAAAAAGGAATTTGAATTGCCCGGATCCAAATATGTACTCGTTTTTGTTCAGCGCATAGGTTTTCCGATTTACAGGCGCTTTGTCAGGCTGCTCAATCGCTAGGAGTATCTTAGGCGCAGGTACAGCTTGACCAGTATCATGTCCTCAATGTGCATCCACTTCTGTGAGAGCTTGAAATTGATTGTCTCACTCCACAGTTTCTGCCTAACCAATTCGGAAGTTTCTGTATACTCTTCACTTTCTCTTTGCTTTTTCAGGTATTCGTAATAGTCATATGGCATATAAATCACTTCAATTATTAATTGAATATCATATATTGTTCCATGTTATATATAAAGCTTTGTTGATGTCACTTTGTAAAATTGCAGTCACTGAAACATCTTATTTAAACTTTTCTATTTTCTATACAATTATATACTTCAAAAACAGAAATATAATCAAGGTGAAAAAATGAAACTGGAAGAACTTTTAGCGCCATGTCCGAAATGCGGCTCAAAGGATAAGGTCGCACACAGAAAGATGCTGGATAACCATCATGCCCATGCAGAAATGGAAACCGTAAAATGTGAGGATTGCGGTTTCATATTTTTCGTCAATGACGATATTGAAGAGGATGAAAAAAGAAAATTGTTAAGAGAACTGAATAAGATTTACGGTTAAAATGACATTTCATGTAATGATTATCCCCACACTCAATTGTCCGTCTAATTGCAAATACTGTTGGGGTTCTGAAAACAAAAGGGAAATGATGGGCACTGAAATCATCGACCAGATTATTGACTGGCTTGGAGATTTCAGGGACGATAAGGTTCACTTCACTTTCCATGGCGGAGAACCGCTTCTTGCGGGATACGATTTTTACGAGTATGCCCTTGAAAAACTTTCAAAACTGGATAATTTCGAAGGGTTTTCCCTTCAAAGCAACATCTGGCTTTTGTCCGATGAGCTGATTGACCTGTTTGTAAAATACAATGTTGTCGTAAGCACAAGCATCGACGGGCCTAAAGAAATCAATGATTATCAAAGGGGCGACGGATACTTTGACAAGACAATGTCGAAATATGAGCTTGCCAAAAGCAAAGGCCTGATAATCAACTTTGTTTTAACGGTAACCGATTATTCCAAGGATTTCTCCGATGAACTGTATGAGTTCTTCAAGGGGGAAAGGATGAGCCTGAAAATCCATGCTGCACTGCCGTCACTAAGAGGCGATAATGCAGACCCTTGGGCACTTGACCAGGAGGAGCATGGAAAACTGCTGGTCGATTGGCTTGACAAATACCTTTATGATTTGGACAAGTTCAGCGTAATGGATCTGGACCACATCTGCAAATCAACTCTCAGAAGAAGAGGAACCCTGTGCACATTTGCAGACTGCATTGGAACCACATTGGCGGTCGGCTCTGATGGATCAATCTATCCATGTTATCGCTTTGTCGGAATGCCTGAGTATGTTTTGGGCAATGTGTCTTCTAATCCAAGCTTCGATGACTTGAAGGAGTCCGAGGCATGGGCAAAGCTAATGGAATTCAGGGATTATGTCGATGAAAACTGCAAGAAATGCAGATATGTGAAATACTGTGAAGGGGGATGTCCGTACAATGCGATTGTTGCATATCAGACTCCTCAGGCAGTTGACCCTCAATGCACAGCCTATAAGATGATTTTCGGCGAAGTTTCAAAAAGGATGAACAAGGAATTTGCAAAATCCGCCTTTGGAATGGGCGCTCCGGCTCCTAGAAAGGAGGGTGAGCCGTTCAGCATAATGGATCTTGCAATGAAGCCGTAGTGATATTATGGATGAGGATACTTTAGAAAGGTTGGCGGAATTGGAGCATATCCAATGGTGCGAATGGGCAGAGGTAATGTCTCATGAGTTATCCTTTTTGGTGGATATCATAGATAAATACGACATTGATTTGTCTGATGATGAAAATAAGTTTGTTTTGCATGTAAAGGATAGGATTAATAATTGGGATAAATTACTGATTCCATACTCTGATTTGCCTGAAGAGGAAAAGGAAAAGGACAGAGAATATGCGCAGAAAACTTATGAAATCTTTGATGAAAAATTGTAATTAAACTAAATTATATGTCATTGCATTAACTTGATTCCATATATTATTGGATGGTCCTAAAACTAACTTTTGTACCATTTTGGAAGTTCCTTAATATTGCTGCAACCTTCAAACATTTCATTTTTATACATAACTTTGTTCAAATCCCAATTGTCTAAAGCGGATGCGTCTTCTAGTGAAGAGCAATTGCGGAACATCTGGCTTATATCCTTTAATTTTTTTGTATTCCAGTTTTTCAATGAGAATATGTCTGCTAAAGAAGTGCAATTCTCAAACATTCCACTCATATCTACTACATTTGCAGTTTTCCAGTCTTTCAAAGCGGATATGTCTTCTAGGGATGAGCAGCCTTTAAACATTCCGTTCATGTCGGATACATTTTTGGTTTTCCAGTTTTTCAAAGGCAATATGTCCTCTAGAGATGAACAATCATAAAATACTCCACTTAAATCACTTATATTGCTTACATTCCAGTTTTTCAATGAGAATATGTCAATTAGGGAGGTACATCCTTTAAACATTGCATTCATGTCGGAGATACTGATCACATTCCAATTTTTTAGGGCAGACACATCAACTAAAGATGTGCATCCACGAAATACACGACTCATAAATTTCAGATTGTCTGTATCCCAATTCTGCAATGAATTTGTATCAATTAATGATGAACAACCATAAAACATACCACTTATATCAGCTAAATTGGCAGTTTTCCAATCTTTTAGCGCAGAAATGTCTTTTAATGAGGTGCAACCGTCAAACATTCCGTTCATGTCTGTGACGTTGGTGGTATTCCACTCTTTTAAAGCGGATATGTCTTCTAGGGATGAGCAGCCTTTAAACATTCCGTTCATGTCTGTGACGTTGGTGGTATTCCACTCTTTTAAAGCGGATATGTCTTCTAGGGATGAGCAGCCCGAAAATATTTCCTTCAAATTTGTAACATTGCAGTCTACATTTGTTGCCACAATCGATTTTAGGGATTTCAAATCCTTGTATTTGGCTGTTAAATCTTTATAATCTGATAAGTCTTCACTTACATATAAAATATCATCCTTATTTTCAACATTATCCCAATCGGTTAGATTTGTGCCATCTTCAAGTATAATTAATGTTTTATATTCTCCCAAATCATAAATGGTATTGGTTGTTGTGTTCAATCTTTCAAATTCGTTTAGGCATTCCGTATCGTGTATTGCTTCACCAATTGGGGTTTCAATTTTCTCAGCAATGTTCTCTTTAGGCAAGGAATTGTCTGTTTCATCTAGATTTTCACTGATAGGAAATGATTCTGATTCTTTGTAAAGTTGGACTACTGTCTTTTCCAGTCCCTTCATATCGGCATTGTCTTTTTGTATATGGCCTTGTTTTATTAGCTCATCGGCACGGCTCAAATCAGCAAAGGAGGATTTTTCCAATTCTAAAAATGTAGTTTGAATGATATTATGTCTTATTGAACGAGGTATTTTGAATTTTAAACTTGGATAAGGCAATCGTTTTGGAGCGTTTTTAATTAGTTCCAAGTACTCATTTACATAGAGGTTATCAAAAATTGATTTTAACTCCGCCTCGACAAATTCCAGTAAATCTTCGTTTTGATCATTGATTGCTTCGTCATATAATTCTCTTATTTCACTAAAATCATTGATGGTTTCTTCATCTAAATTAGGAATCTTATCTTCAATCAGATTAATCATTTGTTCAGTTTCATTTTCTTCCATATCCTGTTTTGCTATTTGCCTTGGGGGGTTAGTTGAAGCTTCATGTATTTCAAATCCATGGTTTTTGAATTCTTTTCTATATCTTTTAATGTATCCTTCATCACTCATCCTATGTTTATATATTGATTGTATGGATTCTATTTGTAAGCCTAGGCCATGGCCTTCTAGATTTGTTGATTCAAGGTATATGGGAATTATGTCGATTCTTTTCTTTATTGCTAAGGATATTTCATTTCTTACATTTGGGGAGGCAACGGAATTTCTAGAAATAAACACGATAAACAATGATGAGTTAATCAATGCATTTTCTACTTCTTCTTGCCATCTTTCACCAGATGGTATGCCTTCATCGTACCATATGTTGCATTTGTCATTATGGAATCTTTCTATTTCCGGATATACTAACTCTGAGTCGTCATGGGAATAACTTACGAATAAATAAGGGTCATCTCCTTGATAAGCTGGAAATGGAGGATTGTCAATGCGTTCTTCGATATTTGAGCCCAATTCATTTAATGGAAATCCATGGGTTTCAAATTTTTGCCTATACATTGAAACATATTCTTTTTCGCTTAGTTTATTTCTGGTAATGGGAGGTGATGAACTTAATGTCAAGTCTAGGCCGTATTTTAATTCGGTTTCTTCAAAAAATATTGGAAAAATAGGGATGTTTTTACGAGAAGCCAAAAAGACTTCATTTCTCACATTCAAAGATTCGACGGCATTTTCGGATACGAAAAAAACAACCAGTGAAGAATTTATCAAGGCTCTTTCAACGACCTCGTGCCATCTTTCACCAGAGATTATGCCTTCATCATACCATATGTTGTATCCGTCGTCATGGAATCGTTCTATTTCCGGATAAACTAAATCAGTATCATCATGGGAATAGCTGATGAATATATATGGTTCGTCTCCTTGATAGGCAGGAAATGGAGAATCCTGTATATGGTAAATATCGGATTTATCTGGCTTTGAATTCTTATTATTTCTATATGAACCCATTTTTATAACCCCTATATCTAAAAAAATGATTTCTATATATTTTTAGATTTATCAAGTAATCTATAAAAATTTATCCATGTCCATAAATTAAAGAATTTGTTGAATATGGCAGGTAAAATCACAAAATGGACTTTATGATTTTATAGGAATTGAGGAGGTCTTTAAAAAAACTGTCTATGTCATGTTGTCCGTTAATTCTTTTTGTTCTATGTGAACTGGAAAAAATACCTTTCATTAACATCATAACCATTAAATAATTTGAAATCAATAAGTCTATTTTAGGTATTATTATGAATGAAAAGATAATTTTGGGACTTCCAAAGGGAAGTTTAAATAATGTAAAAAGAGGAAATACCTATCAACTGTTTGTTGATGCAGGTTATGAAGTTAAAGGTTACGAACCGGGTGATGAATCATATGAAATCGAAATCCTAAACGATGAGGACATCATTGCCTTTATCACACGTCCCCAATCCACTCCAGTGGAGCTGAACCGTGGAATGGTCGACATTGCAATCGTCGGTGAGGATTGGGTCAAGGAGGAATCCGTCCTGAGGGATACCGAAACCATCAAGATAGGCGATCTGGACTATGGAAAGACCCGTCTTATCGTTGCGGTTCCAAACGACTCTCCATATGACAGCCTGTCAGATTTGTTCAGGGCAAACAAAGACAGGAAAACTCCAATTTTATGCTTTACAGAATATCCAAACCTGACCAGAAAATTCATAATGGAAAATGAGGTCTATCAGGAAATATATGGAGATGCCGTGCCTTTCGTGCAGGTCAGGGGTCTCACTGACGGCGACAATGAGATGGTGCAGGTAATCAACTCCGACGGCGCCACAGAGGTCTACATCAAAAAGGGTGCTGATTTGATTGTTGACAACACCCAGACAGGAAGTAGCCTCAGAAAGGCGGGACTTAAGGAAATTGAAACCATACTCCACTCCTCAGCAGGCCTTTATGCAGGAGTCAGCTGTACCGGCGAAAAGCTTGAAAAGGCTCAGATGATTTATGAACAGTTGCTTGGAGCAATAACCGCCAAGAAATACTTCGATGTCAAGTTCAACATTGCAAACTCCAAGATTGAAGAGGTTTCCAATTATCTGATAGGCAACAAGCTTTGTGCCGATGAGCCTACAATCACTCCAGGGGCTGATTTCTCACAAATCAACGTATTGATTCCCAAGGCAAAGTTCCCGGAGATGGTTGATGCAATCAAAGGTTTTGATGCGACTTCCATCATCAGAAATGATTTAAAACAGCTCATCGAATAAATCATTTCACTTTTTTTTATTTTTCCCATTTGTCATTATTTGTCATTATATTTATAAAGTATACCTTACATAAATATAATATTATATTAAATGATGGGGATTAAGCATGTTAACATCTGTTCAAAAAGAAATTTTGCAAACCTTAATTAATCTGTACCAGTCCTCAAACGGTAAGTCTATTAAGGGTGAAGACATTGCTGAGGTTATGAACAGAAATCCTGGAACGATTCGTAACCAAATGCAGGCTTTAAGAAGTTTAAGTTTAGTCAAGGGAGTACCTGGCCCTAGGGGAGGATATAAGCCGACAATTGAAGCTTATCATGCCTTGAACATTTCAGTTTCTGACAATGATTCCAAGGTGCCAATCTATAAAAACGGCAAAAAGGTGGAGGACATTTCCGTTGCAAGGATTGAATTCACCAGTGTTCCCCAACCTAGTGAGTGCGAGGCTGCAATAAAGGTATTGGGAAGCATTAAGGATTTGAATCCGGGCGATGAGATAAGCATAGGCCCTACACCTGTGAACAATCTGGGAGTCATGGGCACAATCGTCGGGCGTGACGATATGGACAACATCCTTCTTTTGGATACGAAAACCATAAGAAGCATTCCAAAAAAGACGGTCGGAGACATTGCAAGCCGTGACGTAATCTCATTTACAGTGGACTGTTCCATAAAGGAAGCCGCTAAAAAATTATACAATAAGGAGATTGACGGCGCTCCAGTCATAAAGGACGGAAAGGTTGTTGGCGTATTCACACAGACTGATTTGGTCAATGCGATAGCCAACGACAAGGAGGATGCAACTGTCGGGCAGCTGATGTCTACGAATGTGGTCATCGTCAATGAGGACATGAAAATCGCCAATGCCATTGAGGTGATGCTTAAAAAATCAATTTCCAGATTGATTATTGCAGATAACAATCACTCTTTACTTGGAATTGTCACAAGAACAGATTTAATTGACAGCATTACAAATTTAAAGCAATTCCCTATTATTACCAATTAAGTGATTCAATGAGAGTTAACCAAATCAATGTTGAAAAGGGCATGACCATATCCGATCTGGTCAATCAGTTTGACCGCTCAGGCGTTTTGGGTGCAGGCAGAGTGGCAAGAGCCTGCAACATTTTGACCGATATGCTTCGGGATGATGACATGAAGGTGTTCATGAGCCTTGGAGGACCCATGATACCTGGTGGCATGCGCAATATCGTAACCCAGATGATAAAAAACGGTCATGTTGACCTGATTGTGTCAAGCGGCGCAAACATTACCCACGATTTGCTTGAGGCATTTGGAGGATCCCATTATCGCCATGAAGGACGTGACGATGAGGAACTGAATGAGGATGGCATAGGCAGGATTGCCGACATCAATGTTGGTTCGGATGACTTCACTGTTTTTGAAACTGAGATAATTGAGATATTCGAAAAGATTTCCGCTGAAAAGAATCACGTTTCAATCCAGGAGCTGCTGTATGAAATCGGATTGATGGTTGATGATGATAACTCGTTTGTGGCAACCGCCGCAAGGAATAATGTCCCCATTTTCGCTCCGGGTTTGATTGATTCGATGACTGGTCTTCAGCTGTGGATTTTTAGCCAGGACCATGATTTTGTTGTCGATGCGGTGGCTGACATGCATTACCTATCTGACATAGTCTTTGGAGCCGAAAGGGTTGGCGCAGTTCTTCTTGGAGGCGGACTTACGAAGCATTATACCTTGGCTTCCAATGTCATAAAGGGAGGCCTTGATGCGGCCATTCAAATCACGATGGACAGGCCCGAAGCGGGCAGTTTGGGCGGAGCTCCTTTAGAGGAGGCAAAATCATGGGCAAAGGCAAGATGCGGATCCAGCCTTGCAAGCGTAGTCGGCGATGTGACTGTAATCTTTCCCTTGATTTATGCGGCAGCATTGGATAAACTTGAAGGTGATTAGTTGAGTTATATAATTTTGGCTATTTTATTTTTATTGTCCGGATTTTTCATGAAGTATTCGGACGATTTTTTTGATGAAAAGCATGACCTGAAATTTGCAAGCATCTTTGGAGTGTTTTGCGGTATCGCTTCAGGTATTGCTGCGGTAAATGATGTTGGGGCGGCTTATGTCTTCATAGCAATTCCGATTGCCAATCTGTTGGCTCTCAAAATAGACGGAATCCATCATGTCATTACCTTGGCGGTGTTCATCATCATATGCCTTATTTTTGGAATTCCAGATTTGAGTTTGGCTGTGCTGCTTTTATGTATCGTTGGGGCACTGGCAGATGAAGTAGGTCATGAGACCATTCATAAGGTTACTGACAATGTCTTCCTGAATCTCTTTTTCGAATACCGATTCGTGATGAAAATAGTGATATTTGCACTCGCATTTTCCGGTGCATTCAGTGTTGTGGTGTTCATCTACTTCATATTATTTGAATTGGCATACGTATTTTCAGGAATTGTTTTTGAAAAGTTTGAATTAAACAAATAGTAAAAGGAGAATATTATACTCCTTTAAATTTATTTTTTAAAACGGAATACGTATTTTTAGGAATTTTGAAAAGTTTAAATTAAAAAAAAGAGTAAAAAAGGAATTTTGAATTCCTTTAAATTTATTCGCCGATTTCGATACCCATTTTACCGGCTACTCTAGCGAGCAATACGGTAACGATAACAGCAACAATAGTTACGACAATTGCGTAAATGAATAAGCTAGGAAGCGCATCTCCGCTGCCGATAAACTGTTCAATCAATTTTTGGATTGCATCGTTCCATGCTAAACCTGCAACGAATGCAAAAGCGGTGGTGATTAGACCTAAGATTGTTTCCATGATTAATTTTGTCACTTCGTTTGCCATGTTTTTTTCCTCCGTTTAAATCAATTTGTTCAAAGATAATAAGAACAATAATATTTTTATTTCTTTTATTTAAAATATTTTAGGTTTACTCAAGGGATTTGATTAAATTTTCACATGCGATTTTAGGGTCTTGCGCTTCATAAATGCTTCTTCCGACGATTATTGCATTTGAGTATTCAAGCGTCTTTTTGCCGTCTCCGCCCTGTTTTCCAACGCCCGGTGAGATTATGTATGCCTCATCCCCGACAATGTTTCTGATGTCTGAAAGTCTGTCAAGTCTTGTTGCCGGTGCAACATAGTTCTTGATGCCCATTTCAACTCCCATCTGGGCTATTGCATCTGCATTTTTCTGCAAGAACATCTTTGCTCCCGGATGGGACATTTCAGTTAATAAAAATAATTCTTTTTCATGCTTGTTGGCCATGTCCAGGCATGCCTGCACGCTGTCTGATCCGACAAAGCCGTGGCATATTATTGCATCCGCTCCGGCCTTGAATTGAATCCGAATTTGTCCTTTAATTTGTTTATTATTTCAAGACCTTCCGCAAGAGCTAGGGGATAGCCGATTTTTATGGTGTCGATGTATTCCTTTATTGAGTCACAAATTTCAATCGCTTCACTTTCACTCATCACGTCAAGTGCTAGAATCAAGTTGTTTTTTATGTTCATGGTATCATATTTTGTAGTTTATTTTATAAATTTATTAGGTTTGCCTAAATTTTGTTTAGGGTATTACTAATAATATTTATATATAATAAAGTATATAATATCATTATCAATAAAACTTTATAAAATTTTAACTATATTTTAAATTTTTATTGAGAGAGTAATCAAATAACATTGATTAGAAATTTGGAGGAAATAATTTATGCATATTATGGAAGGATATTTACCATTGAACTGGTGTATTATATGGTTTGTCATATCAATCATCGTTGTTGCATTTGGTATTTATCAAATCAAAAAAATAGTGGACGAAACCCCTGAATCAAAAGCATTGCTTGCTGTAAGTGGTGCATTCATGTTCGTCTTATCATCTTTGAAATTGCCTTCTGTTACTGGAAGTTGTTCTCACCCTTGTGGTAACGGATTAGGTGCAGCATTATTTGGTCCTGCTGTAACTGCAGTACTTGCAACTATAGTACTTATTTTCCAAGCACTTTTACTCGCTCACGGTGGATTAACTACCCTAGGAGCAAACATTTTCTCAATGGGTATTGTAGGGCCAGTTGTTGCATGGATTGTGTACAAAGGTTTAATTAAAGCTGGTATTTCATCAACTATCGCTGTTTTCTTTGCAGCATTTTTAGGTGATTTATTAACTTATGTTGCTACTTCATTCCAATTAGCTTTAGCATTCCCTGCTCCAACTTTTGGCGCAGCATTAACTGCTTTCTTAACAATCTTTGCAGTTACTCAAGTACCATTAGCAATTGGTGAAGGTATATTAACAGTTATTATCTGGGACAGATTAAAAGCTTACAAACCAAAATTATTAGATAAATTAGGTGCTTTAGCTCCTAATGAAGCATAGGTGATTTAAATGAAAACATCAACATTAATAATTTTAGCAGTTGTTTGGATCTGATGATGCAGCAAGTGAGCAAATTGAAGCATCTCATTATGAACCATGGTTTTCATCTATATGGGAACCACCAAGTGGTGAAATAGAAAGTTTATTATTTGCTCTTCAAGCAGCTATCGGAGCAATCATTATTGGTTACTTCTTTGGTTACTGGAGAGGACAAGGTAAAGAAGAATAAATAATCTTCTTTATTTTTTTTCATTTTTTTTTTAGTGATTTTATGAAATTTGATATGGATTATATTGCGCATCACAATGCATTAACTGAAACAAATCCTTATTTTAAGTTGTTTTTAACAATTTTATTGTTAATTGTTACATTGGCCCTAGATAATCTATATTTTGACGTATTCATGTTTATTGTAATGTCCATTATAATATTGGCCGTTGCTAAAATCAACTATAAATCCTATTTGAAATTCTTATCACTTCCAATGGCATTTCTTGTTATAACCTGTATATTCTTATTGTTATTCTTTGGAAAAGGAGAAGTTATTTATGAAACTGGAATATTGGGTATTGTGGTTACTACAGATTCTTTGCATTATGCGGTTTATACCTTTATGAGAGTGCTGGGATGTTTGCCATGTTTAGGCTTCTTGGCTCTTACAACTCCTATCGCAAAGATTTTAAATTGTTTAAGGAACTTGAAAGTTCCAAGAATCATGATTGAAATCGCTCTTTTAATGTACAATACTATTTTCATATTCTTAAATGAAATCGATACAATGCAAAAGGCACAGGATACAAGACTGGGATATCATTCATATTGGACTTCATTTAAGTCTTTGGGCGCTCTTGTAAGTACAATATTTTTAAGGTCTCTTGATAAAAGTGAAACACTGCAATTTGCACTGGATTCAAGAGGATATAATGGTGAACTTCCGGTTTATGAACCAAGAAAAAAGGAGAATTAAAATGTTAGAGGTAAAAAATATTAAATATTCTTATAATGCGGATTATCAGGCGCTTAAAGGAGTTAGTCTAAAGATAGAAAAAGGTGAAATGGTTGCTCTTTTAGGTAAGAACGGTGCCGGAAAATCAACATTGTTCCTGCATTTAAACGGTATTTATCGGCCTGATGAAGGTCAGGTGTTCATTGATGGTGAAGAATTAAAATATGATAAGAAATCTTTGCTTAAATTCAGGCAAAAGGTTGGAATAGTTTTCCAGAATCCTGATGATCAGATATTTGCTCCTACTGTTGAGGAGGATGTTGCGTTTGGGCCGCTTAACTTGGGTCTTCCGATGGAAGAGGTTCAGGATAGGGTTGAAGAGGCTTTAGCACGTGTCGGAATGAGTGGATTTGAAAAGACTGCACCTCATCATTTGAGTGGAGGTCAAAAGAAAAGAGTTGCAATTGCAGGAATTCTTGCAATGAAACCTGAAATTATGGTTTTGGATGAGCCTACTGCAGGTCTTGACCCTCAGGGTGTTGTTGATTTATCAATATTGCTGAATGAGCTAAATGAGGAAGGAATCACAATTGTAATATCAACACATGAAGTCGATTTGGTTCCTAACTATGCTGAAAAGGTTTTTGTTTTGGTCGATGGTTTGTTGATTGCAGAAGGAACTCCTAAGGAGATTTTTGCAAAACCTGAAATCTTGGAACAGGCTAATTTAAAGGTTCCGATTGTTACAGACTTATTCCAACAACTTGAAAGGGAAGGCTTTGACATGAATGGAGATTATCCGTTAACAATTGATGAAGCCAAGGAAAAGTTTTTGGATTTGTTAAATAAAAACTAATTTTTTTTTAAACCAGATTTTTTTCATAAAATTAAAAGTCAAAGTATTACTCACAGTAATAATTCATAATACTTTCTTATTTTTAATTAAACATTTATATTATAAAAACATATTTTTTTATAAGGTGAATTTACATGAGGATTGGAATTTGTGATACCACTTTTGCTCGCTTTGACATGGCAGCAGCTGCAATCGACGAGCTGAAAAAGAATGCTTATGATTTAAAAATTATTCGTGAAACCGTTCCGGGCGTTAAGGACTTGCCCGTTACAGCAAAAATCCTCATTGAAGAGGAAAACTGTGATATTGTAATGGCACTTGGAATGCCAGGGCCTATGGAAAAAGATAAGATGTGCGCTCATGAGGCATCAACCGGTTTAATTAATGCACAATTAATGACAAACACTCACATATTGGAAGTATTTGTACATGAGGATGAGGAAGATGATCCGGTTGAGCTTGCAAAGCTTGCTGAAAACAGGGCTCGTGAACATGCACAGAATTTAATTAAGATGATGTATCACAGAAAGGCAATGAGAAAGGAAGCAGGAATGGGAATGCGTGAAGGAAAAGAAGATGCAGGACCATTATAGAAAGGTGCACGATGAGTTTTGAAATTTCTAAAGAGGACAAGAAGGCAACATATGTCATTCTTCCGGCATACAATGAGGCCACCAGAATCCAGCCGGTAATCGAGGAGATTGCCTGTAAGGGATACAATATGGTAATTGTCAATGACGGTTCGTCAGACAATACTCTGGATGTCATCAAGCAGTCCAAAAAGAGATATCCCGACCAGATTCATATCTTCTCCCTCATGATCAACAGGGGAGTGGGTGTGGCGACACAGACTGGCTTTGATGCTGTGTTCAGGTTCAATCCGAAATATGTCGTCAGCATGGACTCTGACGGGCAGCATTCGGCGGATGATTTGGACAATGTTATAGCCCCTCTGGTTAAGGGAGAAGCCCAGGCGGTAATCGGCGTCAGGCCCCTCAAGGACATGCCCCTCAGCAGAAATTTTGCAAATGCGGTCATGAATTTTCTAACAAAGATGTTCTATAGGGTGGATGTAAGCGACTCGCAAACAGGCTTCAGGGCCATAACTGTCGAGGCCCTTCGAGAGATAGACATCAATGCAAGAGGATATCTCATTTCATCCGAATTCATACGTGAAGTCAATGACAACAAAATTCCGTTTGCGGAAGTTCCAATCCAAACCATCTACACTCCGGAAACTCAGGCAAAGGGAACAAATGTCTTTGAGGCATTCAAGATTTTAGTTCAAATGATAAAACATCAATTTTAAGGTGATAAAATGCTGTTGTATTCAATATTATTTCCAATCATATCGATATTGGCCATCTTATGGTTTTTCTACAGGTATCTTAAAGAGAAGCAATCCTTAATCACTGTAATCCTATGGACAATCTTATGGCTGTTTGTCATCGTATTTTCCATATTCCCTACATTCAGTGAGAAATTCGCATCCCTTTTTGGTATAACAAGGGGATTGGATTTCATTATCATTGTGGTCTTTTTGGTGCTGTTCTACATAATCTTCAGGTTATACAACAGGATTGATATTCTGCAGGATGAAATTAACAAGATTGTGAAGGAAGTGTCCCTGAACAATGAGATAACTCTTGATGATGAAGAGGATGAATGATGCTTTATTTTAGAGGATGCACCGCAAGGGAAAAGCAGACTGACATATCCGAAGCGACAGAAAGGCTTTTGGATCTTGCCGGTGTGGATTATCATGTCTTGGAAGATGAGAAATGCTGCGGGTCAGTTCTTCTCAGGACGGGCTTTCAAAAGGAAGCTGAAAGGCAGATTGAAAAGAACACCGAAGTTTTAAAGGATGAGAAAATCATAACGTCATGTGCCGGATGCTATAAGACACTGAAGGACGACTACGATGGATTGGATGTTGTCCACATATCGCAATTCCTGAATGAATTAATCAGCAAAAATAAACTTAATTTTACGAAATCCGATTTGGATGTCACATATCATGATTCCTGCCACTTGGGCAGGCATTCCAAGGTCTTTGACGAGCCGAGAAACGTCATAGAAAGCGTAGCCAATCTGGTCGAGATGAAAAACAGCCGTGAAGAAAGCCTGTGCTGCGGTGCCGGCGGAGGCGTGAAATCGGCCTATCCTGAAATTGCCGATGAGATGGCCGAATCAAGGATTGGCCAGGCAAAGCAAACCGGCTGCAGGACATTGGTCACGTCATGTCCTTTCTGCAAGCTGAATCTTGAAAACGATGAGCTTGAAGTGTTGGATTTAACTGAATTTTTAGTGAAATATGGTGGTGCGGATGAAGAAGAGTGAACTTGAAACAATGAGAAGATCATTTGACACGGTCAAATCAAGGTCTTCATTAATCAAGGATTCTCCATCCATTAAGCGGCTCACTTCAAGGGTTCAGGAAATCAAGAAATATTCCTTTGACAATAAGGAGGAGCTGTTCAATCAGGTTTTGGAATCATTCAGGCGCAATGACATTGAATGCAGGTTTGCAGAAACGTCAAAGGATGCCCTCAACATCATTGACGAGCTGATTGATGAGTATGATGCTAAAGTCATTGCCAAGGCCAAATCGAATACATTGGGCGAAATTGGCCTTAAAGACCATCTGGACATTGATGTTGTGGAAACCGATTTGGGAGATCGCATCCTGCAGCTTAAAAAGGTTGACAACAAGCCGGTCCATCCGACAGGGCCTGCATCACATTTAAACATTTCGGATATTGCAGGCATAGTCAATGAATCCCTGGATGTTGATGTCGACCCCCAACCTAGGCAAATCATGAGGGCCGTCAGAGGTGATGTGCTAAATCGCCTTAAAAATGCAAGGGTAGGTATAAGTGGAGCCAATTCCATTGCATCCGAAGAGGGGTCTGTTGTAATGGTGCACAATGAGGGCAATATTTCAATAGTTTCGCTAATGGATTTGCATATAATTGTAGCTGGAATCGATAAAATTGTACCGACACTTGAAGACGCAATCTCTGTTGTGAAACTGGAGACGGTATTTGCAACTGGAAACTTTGTGACTTCCTATATGAATGTGGTGTCCGGTCCCTCAAAAACAGCAGATATTGAGAAAAAACTTATCAAAAACATGTATGGTGCAGAAAGGGTTGTTGTAATCCTTTTGGACAACGGCAGAAGCCAGGCAATCGAGGAATGCCTTTACTGCATAGGCTGCGGAAACTGCATTGTCCACTGCCCTGTATACAATGCCGTCGGAAACGAATTCGGATTCAACAATTATCTGGGTGGCCGTGGGGTTGCAATGTCAAAGTTCATCGAAGATGATGAGACATGCTTCAATTCTGGCCTTTACATGTGCACCCTATGCGGATTGTGCACACTGAACTGTCCACTGTCGATACCGACAAATGAGATACTCGAAAACATGAGGAAACTGTCTGCAGATGTGGGATTCTATCCGAGGGTCCATGGCATGATTAAGGACAATGTTGATAAGAGGGATTCTCCGTATTGACTCTGACAGGTTTTTAAGAGAGATAAATCAAACTACAATATAATGGATTGTGGAGGGTATCATGGTAGATAAAATAATGTGTCCTCATTGCCGTAAAATGAATGAAATTCATAAATTCTGTGTTTATTGTGGCAAAAGATTGCCCCTTGATGATAACCAGATTAAGCTGATGACTGATAATCCTGAGGCAAGCTGCCTTAATTGCGGAAGGCCTGTTATGAAGGGCCAGACAAGATGTGTCTGTGGATATGAATTCAGGGATATCAGATGCCCTGAATGCGGGACAATAAATGAATACACAAACAGGTTCTGCATATCATGCGGTGAAAAGCTTTGGGCATCGGACGTATATAACTACATATATGACGAAAGCCATTTTGAGGTTCATATTTTCACTAAGAAACTGCCCCGTAAGTTGCGAAATATTTCAGTATCCAAACGTGTTGAGTTTTCACTTAAACCCAGACCAGACAATGCCAGTTACACAGAGGATCTGCAAAAACTTCGGTCCTTGGATTCGAATGTGGATAATGCCTTATCTGAGATACGCTCAAGATGGAAAGTCGTATCGCCCAACTATTGCATAAAATGTCTTGGCATACTAAATCCGGACGGATTCTCATGTCCAAAATGCGGATTGAATTTTGCGAGGGATAAGAAACGGGTGGAGCAGCTCAAAATTGACAACAGTTATGCAAAACCTGTATTTGATCTCCCAGACCTGAAATGCTCCATTAGATTTGGCGGCAATTATTTGGGTTCTTTTGCTCCGTCAATTGGAGAATCTCAATTGGAATATCGTGAAAGGATTAAGTGGGAATTTGCCGAAAACAATATCATTAAGAATAATTTGAAAATTGCGATAGACAGAAAGCTTGCTCCCAAACCTGTTGTTGCAGAATCTCCTCGTCCTGAAAGAAAAACGACTCGTGGAGGATATTGTGGTTTGAGTTGTAGGCATTGTTATGAAGAGCTTTTAGACAGTGACGGAGGCATAGTCGGTGATTATGTTGACGGAGGGATGTATGAATATTATTGTGCTTTAGGCCATCCCATATCTCATGGAAGCTTTTGTGAATATTATGAATGATGGTGCTTTAAGCACTAAATTGCAGGCAGTCCGCAATGTCTGGCTATTCTCATCTTCTGACTTCTGATTAAGAGTCTTCAGATGCTTATTAATGTACAAAATTTATAATTGATGGTTGATATATATAATCATGAATTGAATAACTTGTGATTACTTTGATATATTATGGAAAACATGGTGAAGGGTTAAAATGACAGATAAGATATGTCCCGAGTGCGGAACCGAACAGGATGAATCATTCACCTACTGTAAGAATTGCGGAGCTTTGCTTTCTGGGGAAAATGATAATAATTCATTTGATAATTCTGATGATGTGAAGATTTGTCCTGAGTGCGGAGCCCAGGAAGAAGTGTCCTCCAAGTTCTGCAAGAATTGCGGATTTGAATTTTCCAATGAAAATAAAAAGGATAAAGAGTGGGGTTCTAAAACAAGATGTGGCAATTGTGGGGCTGAATTAAATAATGAACAGTACTGCCCGGATTGCGGAGAAGCGACTGGCATAAAGATTTGTCCGAATTGCAGACAAAAAACAGTGAATGAGGATTTCTGCTCCCATTGCGGATACAGAATCAACAAATCCGTTAAAAATTGCCATAACTGCGGAAGTAAAATGGATGTCAATGCAAAAGTATGTACCAATTGCGGTGCGGCGGTAATCTATAAAAATCCTGTAGCCGCCTTGGCTCTGTCCTTTCTTTTCCCTGGATTGGGTCAGTTGTATAACAATCAGAACCGCAAGGCTATCACTCTAATCATAGGCTACATAATCTCTTTCATATTATGTCTGATACTTGTTGGGATTATACTGGTCATTGCGATATGGATATACGGAATGTATGATGCATTCACCTCAGCAAAGGCCATAAATGGCGGTGAATCTCTTGAAGATAGAATTTTCTAATCAGTCAATAGTGTATTCTTTAGCTTCAATATTCCCAATGGGCGGTTGCGCTTAAGCGATGTGATGTTCTGGCGACACTATTTTTAATATATTTATTTATTATTTTTTCTTTTTTTTCCCGATAAAACAATAGTATTATAAATAATAATGAACTTATATTATTATATTATAAAATTATATTTTATTGGAGGAAATATATGCTTCTATTAATAAGTCCTATAAATCGTGAAGAAGCTCTTGAATCTATTGAGGGCGGAGCAGATATTGTTGATGTGAAAAACCCAAAGGAAGGCTCCCTTGGCGCTAATTTCCCATGGGTCATTAAGGAAATCAGGGAATTGACTCCTGAAGACAAGCTTGTCAGCGCAACTCTTGGGGATGTGCCTTACAAGCCGGGTACCGTTTCACTTGCAGCAATGGGCGCTCACGTATCAGGGGCAGATTATATTAAAGTTGGATTATACGGAACAAAAGACCATGACGAGGCTGTTGAAGTCATGGAAAACGTTGTAAAAACAGTAAAAGATGTTAGCGAAGATACAATTATCGTAGCGGCAGGATATGCAGACGCTCACCGTGTCGGTGCGGTAGATCCTATGGAGATACCAAAAGTTGCAAAGGATGCTGGATGTGACCTTGCGATGCTTGACACTGCCGTAAAAGACGGTCATACATTATTCGATTACTTAGATTTGGACAAACTAAAAGAGTTTGTCGAAGAGGCTCACGGCTATGGTTTGCTGACTGCACTTGCAGGCTCCGTCAAAAAGGACCAGCTGAAGCCATTGCATGACATCGGCTGTGATGTTGTAGGAATAAGGGGTGCTGCATGCATCGGCGGTGACAGGAACACCGGAAAGATACATCATACCGCAGTTGCTGAGCTTAAGGAATTATTGGATTCATTTTAATTAGGTGTTAATCATGTCATTTTCAAAAAAAGTACAAGAAGCAAGAATGTCCTATACCTTTGATGATTTCCTTTTGACTCCTAACGCAAGCTATGTCGAACCGAAAGACATTGACACTAAAATTGAATTGGGAAAAGGAATCAAACTGAACATTCCGGTATTGAGTGCGGCCATGGACACCGTTACAGAAGCGGAACTCGCAATAGCCATGGCACAGGAAGGTGGAATAGGCGTAATCCACAGAAACATCACGCTTGAAAGGCAAGTTGAAGAGGTCAGGAAGGTCAAAAACGCCGAAGATCTGACTATTCGTGATGTAATCACTATTTCTCCAGGAGCCACTGTTGCTGAAGCTGAAGAGACAATGCGCAATGAGCTCATAAGCGGATTGCCTGTTGTTGATGATGATGAGATTCTTGGAATCATATCAAAAAGGGATATCAGGCCATTCTTAAAGTCTGAACCGACTACTGAAATCAAGGATATCATGACTTCCGATGTTGTAACTGTCGATGAGGGGGTTTCTGCCGAAGAGGCATTGAACATTGCATACGAAAACAAGGTTGAAAGGCTCCCTGTTGTCAGTGACGGAAAGCTGGTCGGAATAATCACTATCAAGGATATCTTAAACCAGTCACAATACCCTAATGCTGCAAGGGACAAGGACGGAAACTTCCTCGTTGCAGCAGCATGCGGTCCTTTTGATTTGGACAGGGCAATGGCACTTGACCAGGCAGGCGCCGACATCATTTCAATCGACTGCGCCCATGCACACAACATGAATGTGGTCAAGTTCACAGAAACCATCAAGGACAACATTGACGCCGAGCTTTGTGTCGGTAACATTGCAACCGCAGAAGCTGCAGAAGACTTGATATCAATGGGTGTCGATGCGCTTAAGGTAGGTATCGGTCCGGGCTCAATGTGTACCACCCGTATCGTGGCCGGTGTTGGAGTTCCTCAATTGACAGCTATTTCAGATGTTGCCGATGCGGCAGCAGATTCAGGCATTCCTGTAATTGCCGACGGTGGTATCAGATACTCCGGTGACGTTGCAAAGGCAATCGGTGCCGGTGCTGATGCGGTAATGCTAGGTAACCTTCTTGCGGCTTCACTCGAAGCTCCAGGTGACATCGTCATCATGCACGGCAAACAGTACAAGAAATACCGTGGTATGGGATCAATGGGTGCAATGACCAGTGAATTTGACGGCGGAGCAGACAGGTACTTCCAAGGTTCAAAAAGCAAGATGAACCACACCAAATATGTGCCTGAAGGAATTGAAGGGGCTGTGCCATACAAGGGAACAATCGCTGAAATCCTGTTCCAGTTAGTTGGCGGCCTTAAATCATCCATGGGCTACTGCGGTGCCAAGGACATCAAGGCCATGCAGGAAAAGGCAAACTTCGTTAGGATTACAAGCAGCGGCATCAAGGAATCCCACCCTCATGACCTGCTGATTACTAATGAAAGCCCTAATTATCCAACACTCGACTAGTTGGATATCATTTTAAATTTTTTTGATGGGAAAGTGAGAAGCGGCAAAAAGATTTATAGGCAAAAATTTTTTCTCATCAAAAAGTAATTTTTTGCTTAAAAATGGTATTTTAAGCAAACCTTTAAATATTAGATAATTCAATATTATCATATTAGATAATTTTATGGTTATTTTATATAATCAATTTATTTTAAATTTTAATTATTATGGAGAAGATATAAATGGCAAGAACTAAAAA
>CACWUH010000036.1 GCA_902764015.1 uncultured Methanobrevibacter sp.
CAGTACCTGTTGTGATGAACAATTGGAGTACTGAGGCAAGAGACATCCCCGGATTGGGGTTCAAATCCCTATGACCCCATTTTTATACAAAACTTTTTTCAAAACTTTTAATTACTTTCCTGTCAATATTATCTTTCATGAGCTCAATTGTTTTTATATTAGGTTTCAATTATGATTCAAATTGCTATTTAATCAATGATAATATTTTGGTTGACACCGGTGCCGGCCAAAACAGGGATTACTTATTCTCAAAACTTCGTGAAAATGGTGTTGAGGCGTCAGACATAGAATTGGTTGTCAATACCCATTGCCATTTTGACCATATAGGGGGCAACAGATTCTTTCCCGATGCCAAGATTGCAGTCCACAGGCTGGATGCAATCTCAATGAAAAACAAGGACACATTGGGAACCTCCTTATCCGCATTTGAAGATGATGCCAATTCAAGGGTCGACATCGAATTGGAGGATGGGGATAAAATTGAGGATTTCGAGGTGATTCACACTCCGGGACATACCAGCGGAGGAATCTGTCTGTGGGATGGTGAAAACCTGATTTCCGGAGATACGATATTCGCCGGCGGAGGTGTCGGCAGAATGGATATCGGCGGGGATTACCAAGACATGAAAAATAGCGTTAAAAAGTTAATGGAATTAGATGTCAAAAACATCTATCCCGGTCATGGTCCGATAGTTGAGAATAATGGAAAGGATCACATTAAGCTGTCCTATTCATTTCTCTAGAAGTTTGGAAACATCGTCTAGGGTTCCTCTTTTTACAAGTATGGAAACCTTGTCCCCACGGCTGATTATATTGTCGGCCTGTGGGATAAGCAATTTGCCGTTTTGGTAAGTGGCAATAATGATGAAGTTTTCCCCCGGAGACACGTCCTTGTAGCGCTTTCCGATTACTTTATCATTGGTTATTGTCATTTCCATAACTTCGGCGCTGCCCTCTCCAAGTGTTGTGATCTTTGATGCCCTAGGATTCATGACAAACTGGGCCAAATCTCTTGCGGCACTGATTTCAGGGCTGATTACCTTGTCTATTCCCACTTCTTTGAATGCCTCTTCGTGGTCAGGGTTACTTACACGTGCAACAATGGTTTCAACATCATATTTTCTAACAAGAATGCATGATAGAAGGTTCGCTTCATCGTTTCCGGTTGTCGCAATGAAAAAATCCGCATCTTCTATGTTGCTTGATTCCAATAGTTTGGAACTGGTCCCGTTTCCATGAATGACCAATGCGTCAAGTTCTCCTGCAATTTCATTGCACAATGATTCATCGCTTTCGATTAAGGTAATGTCTGCGCCACTGTCGATTAATAAATTCGCAAGGGCAAGTCCTACACGACCCCCTCCCATAATTATTGCATACACAATATCGCCTCTTTAACAATTGATAATCAATATTTATTTTTTCATAATATAAAATTTATCTTTTGAAAATTTCAAAGCCCGCCCTTAGGGTAATCAATACCGGATATATTTCAAGCCTTCCGGTCCACATATCGAATATGCTGACCACTTTAAGTATTGGGTCCAGCGTATAATTGATTATTCCAAGCTCCAGACCGTTGTTTCCTTGAAGGGACATTGCTGCAAACAGGCTTTTGAATGGGTCATATCCGAATAGGCAGAACAATGCCCAGGTAAACATTATGAACATCATGTAAAGTGTTATGTAGCTTCCTGCCTGTGCGATTGCCTTTTCGGGAATGTTATGTCCATGCAATCTGACAGGTACGACTCTTCCTTCCGGAGACAGGATTTCCCTTATGTGGCGGTATATTCCCTTGAAGTAGGTGATCATGCGCACGAGCTTGATTGCACCTACTGTGGAACCGTTGGAACCTCCGGTTATCATCAGGCACATCAGACAGATTATGACAAATGGTGGCCAGCCGGCCATTGTGGCAGGCGATGCCACGCTTGCCCCTGTTGTTGTCATTGCGGACACGACAGTGAACAGCAAATCGATGGGAACAATGTTTGAGACAAAATAAAGCATCAATGTAACTAGTGCAATCACGGTTATTATTATTTTAAACTGCAGGTCTCCAAACAGGGATTTTCCCTTTGTTTTGATGACCTTGTAATGGGCTAAAAAGCTTGTGGCTCCCAGAATCATCAGGACGATTGAGATTAGATAGATGATGTCATCGTGGTAGAATCCCATATTCGCATTTTTGATGCTCATTCCTCCTGTTGAAACCATATGGAATGTATTGCAGATGGAATCGAAGACAGGCATTCCTGCAAGCAGATACATTATGACTCCGGCAACGGTATAGATGGCATAAATCTCAAGGGTCTTTTGCATTGTCGCTTTGATGCTGGGTTTTATGCGGTCCTCACGGGCTTCCGAATGGTATAGCTTTGATGAGACGGAGCCCGGTTTTGTTAAAACGGCGATGACCATAACGACCACTCCCAATCCGCCGACCCACTGTTCAAAAGCTCTGAAAAATAGTATGCTGTGTGGCAGAATTTCCACATCCATAAACATGGTGATTCCCGTGCCAGTTAAAGCGGACATGCTTTCAAAAACGCCGTCAAGGACTGGAATGTGGGTGGCTAATGTAAAAACGAATCCTCCGATAAGGCTTGCCCATAGCCATGCAAATGCGGATATCATCATCCCATGCTTAAAGCGCATTTTTTTATTAACTTTTTCCTCAAAAAATCTCAAGCAAAAAAAGCCCAGAAGCATTGAAATCAAGCCGGGAAGGATAAAACTGACGATATCAAATTCAAAATAAATTAAATCGAATATCAACGGAATCAGACACATAATTCCGATTCCCATCATAAGATATCCTGAATTTTTAGCAACAATCAGCAAGTCAGTTTTTGTAATATATTTCATTATTGTAATAATTTGATTAAGATTCTATATAAATTTATAAGTAAGTAAGAAAAAAATTATATACAATATGGATAAAAAAACCGTGTTTTTCTTAGGTCTGAGCATAGCAATATTGCTTATAATGCTTTACTTTGTCGGTATTGACAAGGTGATTGCCGCTTTGAAGATTGCAAAATTGGAATTTATTACTATAGCTATCGCTATGCAGGTTTTCACTTATTATCTATACACTTTGCGTTGGAAAGTATTAAATGATGTTGCCGATATACATGTCGGCATAAAAAAGTTGCTTCCGATGGTTCTGGTGGGCCTTGCAGTCAACAACATCACACCTTCAGGACGTGGAGGGGGAGAGCCGGTAAGAGCATATATCCTATCTCGTGAAGAGGATTATCCGATGGAGGAAACCTTTGCGACCGTTGTGGCGGACAGGGCATTGGATACATTTCCCTTTGTCGTGCTTGCGGTCTTGACGATTATCGGCATGACCCTGACATTTGATTTTGATTTGTGGCTGCTTGTCCTGATGGTTGTGGCAGTGGTCGTCATTGTCATAGTTCTGGCTCTGATTATCTACATGTCTGTCAATCCGGGATTCGGCGCAAGGGTTGACGGATGGATAATAGGTTTGGTGAGAAGGTTCTATAAGAAAAACTCAGAGGAACTGGAAGAGAAGATCCATGGTGTCATAAGCGGTTTTCAGGACACCATGAAAATGGTCATTTCAAACAGGAATGTGCTGTACTATGCCCTGCCCCTGTCTTTTGTCATTTGGGTTTTCGAGATTTTAAGGGTTTATTTTGTGTTCCTTGCCTTTGGCGCTTCAGTCAGTCCTGTAGTCATTGGTGAAGTGTTTATTTTGGCTTCTCTTGCAGGCATGATTCCGCTTCTGCCGGGAGGTCTCGGAGCGGTTGACGGAATAATGATTATATTCTACTCCGCAGCAGGCATAACCGCATCAATCAGTGCGGCTGCCACCGTAATCGAGAGGCTGATTTCATTTTGGATGGCCACCATTATAGGCATGGTGATCTTGCCGTATTACGGTTCATCCGTTCTTGACAAGATTTCATTCGGTTCTTCCAAGGAGCTGGACGAATCTGTTGATGAGGAAGGCTGAATGTTTTTTATTTAAATCATTGGTTTTAATTTTGAGTCCTGATGAATCTATTTTGGTGTTTTTGCCCCCTATTTTGACAAAATACTGGTTATTGACGGATATTTTTTGGCAAATAACTTTTTCATGAGTTTAAGAAATCACTTTTCAAGAAAAAATAGAAAACTTTATTTTAATATATAATCATAAATTTTATTATCACAAAAAAATTTATTTTAAAAAAATTTTGGTGAAAATATGGAAATAAATGGCGTAAAAATACAAGATACCTTTGCTGAAGGTTTTGGAATTAAAGTATCTAGATTAATTATTACTGCAGCTACTAAACATTTAGCTAAAATTGCAGCTACTGAAGCTACCGGATTTGCTACTTCAGTTATCGGATGTCCTGCTGAAGCAGGTATTGACCAATATGTTCCTCCAACTGAATCTCCAGATGGAAGACCTGGTTATGCAATTATGATCTGCCACATGTCTAAAAAAGCTTTAGGCGGACAAATCATGGACAGAATCGGACAATGTGTTTTAACTGCTCCTACTGCAGCTGCATTCAATGCTCTTGAAAGTGAAGAATCCTTCCCAACAGGAAAACAACTCAAATTCTTCGGTGACGGATTCGAAACTGAAAAAGAGGTAGCAGGTAAAAAAATGCACGTTATTCCAATCATGTCTGGTGATTTCTTAGTTGAAGATGAAATGGGATGCAAAGACGGAGTAGCCGGTGGAAACTTCTTCATTATGGGTGACAGTCAAATGGCTTCCATTGTTGCTGCTGAAGCTGCTGTTGATGCTATTCACGCTGTTCCTGGTGTAATCACTCCTTTCTCAGGTGGTATGGTTGCTTCCGGTTCTAAAACAGGCTCCAAATACTCTTTCATGAGTGCATCTACCAACGAAAAAGAATGTGTAACCTTAAAAGACCAAGTGGAAACTGAATTACCAGAAAACGTATTCGGTAACATGGAAATCGTTATTGACGGTGTAGATGAAGAATCCGTTAAGGCTGCTATGAAAGCAGGTATTGAAGCTGCTTGTCAAGTGCCTGGTGTTGTTGAAATTGGTGCTGGTAACTACGGCGGAAGCTTAGGTCCTTACCAAATTCACTTACAAGATTTATTCTAAAGAGAGTCAAACTCTCTTTTCTTTCTCTTTTTAAAATTCTTTGATTGAAAATCAATAAGAAAAATATAATACTCATTTTATTTAAACATAATAATTAAGTTAACAGCAAATATCTGAAATGTTGAAGTTTCATATTTGCCGATGGAGAATATTATGTTTAAAAAGATTTTGATTGTTTCTATACTTCTTGTTTTTGCTATTGGTATGGTTTCGGCTAGTGAGGATATTGCGGAGGATAACAATGTCTCATCTCAAAATATCGAAGAATCCCAACCAATTGAAGAAATAAACGACAATGTAACCGAATCCTTGCAGGCCAGTGAGGATTCGCCAAGCACAGTAGATACTAAAATAGAAGCCAATGATGTGAAGACTTACTATAAGGAAAAGTCTGAATTGGTTGCCTATCTAAAGGACAGCGATAATCATCCGATTGCAAACAAGAAGGTTTCTATTTCTCTGAACAATAATAATTATGATAGGACCACCGACAAGCTCGGCAAGGTGATTCTTAAGCTTGACTTGAAGCCGGGCACCTACACTGCCAAGTTCAAATTCGGTGGCGACGGCAATTTCACCTCAAGCGCCGCAGACGCTGTTGTCAAGGTCAACAAGGCAACCCTGCTTGTAACCACCAAGAACTTCAAGACCTATTTCGAGTCAGGATTCTATTTCAAGGTAAAGGTCATCAACAAGGTCACCAAAAAGCCAGTCGAAGGGGTCAAGTTGGCATTCAAGGTCTATAAAAACAATAAATTTAAGAGAATCTATTGGGCCACCACCAATTCCAAGGGTGTTGCGAAATTAAAAAAGAATCTCAAGGTCGGATCCTATAAGGTGGTGACCTTCATCAAGAAAAACAAGAATATGAAGGCCAAAAAGTCGAAGGCAAGGCTGACCATCAAGGAAACGGCGGAAATGGGCTGCAGCTCACTGTATCTGCAGGTAGGCAAATTCCAATCCGTTGCAGGATTCAGAAGGGATGCAACAAACGAAAAGCTGCTGCACATTGTCAAATACAAGATTAACGGCAAGGCGGCAATTAAGCAGTACAAGACCAACAGCTACTTTTTCCACTTGGTGACAACTGCTGACGGCTGGATGTTTGGAACCGGAGGCATTGATGACCCTGATATAAATAGTGCCATTGAAGAGCTTGCAGGCAAGATGGTCAAAGCCGGAAAGATTAAAAAGTATCTTCTTAGGGAAATTCAGGATTATGAGAAAAGATTGTCTTTAGGCCACTTCTCAATCAAGGCTCCTAATGGTGATTATGGGGTTGTCTGGGCCGGAAGCATCTGGACAGGCAAATTGAATCCGGGTGAGTATATTGACGTTCCGAACGGGCAGTCCTACTTTAGGCAGGGCGAATGGAAGGGATTTTCAAGCAATCCCGTAAAGGCTGCAGTCAAGATTGCTGCAACGGATTCCTATGGTGTCAACAGAAGGGACATAACCGTGTTCCAGTGGAAAGCCTCCACAAAGGAAGGCAAGACATCCTCCATCCTGAAGGTGTATGCCGCAAACGATAATGGCCGTTCCGTTGGAAGAAGCACAGGATATCTTATAGATGATATCAATTTCAAGGGAAATTACTTCTCCAAATATGACCTGCCGACACCGCCTTCAAGGCTGCTGCTTGGTGTCCACAAGTTCGGAAGCATTGACAAACTCATTAAAAAGCAGACCAAGGTCAGAGCCCCTAAAATAACAAAGATGCAAAATGCATCCAAGACATTCGACATATCCGTTAAAAACAAAAAAACAAAAAGCCCAATTAAAAATCTCAAGCTCAAGCTCAAGATTGGCAAGAAGACCTACACTGTCAAAACCAATAAGAAGGGCTATGCCAAGTTCAACACGAAATCCTTGAAGCCGGGCAGATATGATGTCGCAATATATTCGGACAACATCAAATATTACGTGTCCGCCAAAAGTACAATTAAGATTACTTGATTGTACTTATTCTATTTCTTTTTTTGTAATCTCTGCTATTTCCTTATTTGACAGATTGACTCCGATAATTTCATCAACACTTTCCAAATCTTTTATCAGGTTGTCAAAGGTATTGGTGTCGGGTCCTGAAATTAGATGGGAATGGATATTGTTGGAAATCTTGTATAGGTTGCCCAATGCCTGTCTTTGGTCATCATGTGTGTTGAGGTAATTTATATATTTTTCGCCATCCAGCAGATTCATCGTTTTTATCTGGCGTGTCAGGGGAGTTTCAATGCCTGGAAGATGGTAATCAATATTTTCCAAGGTGCATCCGTGCTTTGTGATAATTTTAAATTCGCCCAGTATCTTATGGGGCGTGTGCCTTACGGTAACCCTTAAGAGATGCGGTCTTGCCGATTCGAAATACAAATCCTTGCCGCCGATGATTTCGGGCGAAACTATCTTGTTTGCCCCTGCCTTCCTTAGTCTTTTGATGTTTTCAAGCTTGCTTGCCCTTGTAACGATCCATGCATCCGGATTGGTTTCCCTGATTGTCAAAACGGTAAACAGGTTGATGACATCGTCTCCGGTACATATTATGACGCTTCTGCACTTTTCGTCGGCCAATTTTGTTATGAGGTCATTTTCAATGGCGTCCTTATTTATGACAACAACATTGTCATGTTCTTCAATGTTTTCGCACACTTCTTCATCCTTGTCAATCACAATCACATTCTGGTTCCTGTCGATCAGCTCTTCAAAAACCACTTTTCCAACTCTTCCGAATCCGCAGATGATGTAATAATCTTCCATATTTTTGATAGCCTTCAATTTCATCGCTCCTTTTGAATATTCGCTCATCCTTTCCTGAAAACTTGTCAGCATTATGTTGAATACGTAAGCAAGCAATCCGACCCCTCCGAGTGCCAGGGTGGTTGCAAATATTTTTTGGATTCCGGTGTGGGGAGTAAAATCTCCATATCCAACCGTTGCCATGGTGATTACTGTATAATAGATTGCATCAATTGGGTTTAGATGCATTATTATGATGGATCCCACTATTCCGTAAACGAACAGGGCCAGAATCAGTATCGCTCCTGTCGTAACATATTTTTCGGGCAGCTTTGTTAAAAGTTTGATAGTTATTTTTCTCATGGCAATTTCCTTAAGGCATAATATATTATATTTATGTAATCTACTAATATTTAATTAAGGTGATACTTTGCATCCAATCGATATGATGGTTACGGATTATAATTGCGAATACTTGGGATTGTCAAGATTGTGCTTGATGGAATCTGCCGGAAAGTCCCTGGCGGAAGAGGTAGGAAAGATTGCGGTTTACACGTTCTCGAAACCTGTAAAGGTAGTGATTTTTACAGGTTCTGGCGGAAACGGCGGGGACGGCTTTGTGGCTGCAAGGTATCTTTTGAACAGGGGCTATGATGTGGATATCTATATGCTGAAGGACAACATCCGCTCAAAAGAAGCAAAAATAAATTTTGAAATCCTGGAAAACATGAAGCCGAGGCTGTCACGCTTGACGATTTATAATCTTAAGACATTGGATGACATCAACAGCACTGAAGTCGCTGAAAGCGAAGATGGTGAATTTGTCATTGTTGATGGATTATTGGGCACTGGAATTAAAGGAAAGCTGCAGACCAATGTCAGAAGAGCCATCGAGATAATAAACGATTCAAACGGCGTAAAAATCAGTGTTGATGTGCCTTCCGGAATGGATCCGCTGACCGGCGAGGTGAATGACCTGGCTGTGATTCCGGACTATACCATCAGCTTTCACAAGATAAAGACGGGCGTAAGGAATGCCGATGAGGAGCTTGTCGGAGGCCTTGTGACTGCAGACATAGGAATTCCTTTTGAGGCCGAATACTTCGTCAGCTATGGCGACTTTTTGAGGCTCAAGAACCGTGATGAGAAATCCCATAAGGGCAACAACGGGAAGGTATTGGTTGTCGGAGGAAGCGGAGATTACTCTGGGGCCCCTGCAATTGCCGGAATGGCTGCAATAGGTGCTGGGTGTGACTTGGTATATGTCGCAGCGCCTGAAAAGGCGGCCGAAGCGATAAAATCCACATCTCCTGATTTGATTGTGAAATCCCTTGAGGGCGATAGATTGTCACTTGAACACGCTGAAAGGATTTTATCAGTTGCTGATGATGTTGATTGTGTTTTGATAGGTCCGGGAGCAGGAATTGATGAGCAAACCTCAAAGCTCTTCAATGTACTGGTTGCAAAAATCAAAAAGCCAATAGTTCTTGATGCGGATGCCTTGAAACAGGTTGAATTGAAACTGATTATGAATCGTGATGATGTCGTGTTGACGCCACACATCTTTGAGTTCAACTCATTCTTTAATGTTCAAGATGGCATGAAGTTGGATATTGACTCATATGACTTCAGAAAGGTCGATGAAAACATCACTCAATTTCAGCAGATTGCCCGTCAAATCAAAGGCACAGTCATCGTCAAGGGCCAATATGATTTGATATTGTCGGGAACTCGTTTCAGAATCAATAAGTCTGGCAATGCAGGAATGACAGTTGGCGGAACCGGCGATGCGCTTTCAGGAATATGTGCAGGCCTGCTTTCACAGGACTTGAATCCTTTTGATGCATCTTGTTTAGGGGTTTTCATAAATGGTCTTGCAGGCGAAAGGGCATTTGACGTGAAGGGAAACGGATTTTCGGCAACTGATCTGGTGTCATACATTGGCGGCGTGATTAAGGATGGATTACGTTAAGGGAATTTTTAAGAACCGTCCCAACAGGTTCATTGCCGAAGTTGAGGTCGACGGCAGTCTGGAGATAGCCCATGTTCCCAATACCGGCAGATGCAAGGAACTGTTGGTTGAGGGTGCCGTTGTTTGGCTCAAGCCGTCGGATAACCCAAATCGAAAAACCAAATTTTCACTGCATTTCGTCGAGAACAAGGGGGTACTGGTATCACTTTTCTCGCAGGAGGCCAATAGCATTGTATATGATGCAATCACAAGTGGCAAAATTAAAGAGCTTGCAGGCTATGATTATCACCAAAGGGAAAAGACAGTCGACAACTCACGAATAGATATATACTTGGCAAACCATGAGGACGATTGCTGCGGATTGAACTTTCTGGTTGACTCATGCTATGTTGAAGTCAAGGGTGTGACGTTGATAGTTGATGGTGAGGCAAGATTTCCCGATGCTCCGACAGAACGGGGCGCAAAACACCTGAAAGAGTTAATAAAGCTTAAAAAAGATGGAAACAGGTGTGTGGTGTTTTTCCTCATACAGCATCCAATCGGTAAATTCTTCAGGCCGAACTGGGAAAATGACCCTGTATTCAGCCAAACCCTCAACGAGGCTTATGATGAGGGCGTTGAAATACTTGTCTATCGCTGCGATAATCAATTGGAGGGTATTGAATTGATTCCTGAATCATTGGACTTTGATTTGGGTGAGAGTCTCTCCGATGGCATCATTGATGACTAGGCTTGCTGCATCATCATATGGAGTTTCGCTTTTGTTAATTAGCACTAGATTTTTTCCGTTGAAGTAGTTTATCAATCCTGCGGCAGGATAGACGACAAGCGAGGTTCCTCCAATAATGAGGGTCTCTGCATTTTGGATATAATCGATTGAAAAGCTTAAAACGGCATTGTTCAGCGGTTCCTCATACAATACTACGTCGGGCTTGACGATTCCTCCGCATTCGCATCTTGGAATGTCGTCACTTTCTAGAATATAATCCAGAGAGTATTCTTTATTGCAGATCTGGCAATAGTTTCTGTGTATGGATCCGTGAAGCTCAAGAACGTTTTTGCTTCCTGCCTTCTGGTGAAGACCGTCGATATTTTGGGTGATTACTGCCTTCAGCTTGCCCACCCTTTCCAATTCTGCCAGTTTCAGATGTGCAGGATTTGGCTTGGCATCCCTGAAAACGAGAGTGTCCTTGTAGTATTCGAAGAACTCTTCTGTATGGTCCATATAGTAGCTGTGGGACACCAGATTTTCTGGTGTGTCTCCGTATTTTTCCAAGCTTTTGAAGATTCCGCTTTCAGACCTGAAATCAGGTATTCCGCTTTCAGTTGAAACTCCTGCTCCTCCAAAAAACACTATATTGTCTGATGAGTCGATGATTTCCTGTAATTGGTTGATTTTAGACATGTTATGAAGTATGTTGTTAATTTATATTAATTTTTTTTGAAAGTATTGAAATTGTATCTCTTCTAAAAATTGCTTTTAGTCCATAATATTGCTTTAACATCGTTAAATTGACCTAAAAAAGAACTAAATGCTTTATATTCTATGAAAAACATACTATTCATGGTCAATATGATCGTCGACGATATCTATTGATACTAATTTAAGAGGTGGTTGCTATTCCTGCTCAAAATCAGGAATTTGATTCGCTCCTTAAGTTATCTGCAAGGGCATTTGGTAATGCGCTGATGCGAGTTACCGGCGAAAAGCCGGGCATTGCCGAAGTGCTCCATCAGGACGTGTTGAGTGCACGTCTGAAAAGGGGCATTATGGATTTGCCGGTAAAAACATCACACGGATACTGCATTGAGTATGAGTTTCATGCAGACAAATTGGATGAGGATACCGTAATCAGAAATTACCAATATGCCATTGATTTGAGAGCAGAGGTGGATTGTCCAGTTAGGCCACATATCGTATCTTTAGATGAGAATAGAACTCCAATTCCAAAAGTGGAACTCTTTCCAGGAGTCTTCTCCAATCCGGAAGTCACTTTCTTGGCTGGCATTGACGGCAAGAAAGTTTTAAATACTATCGCTGACAAATTAGATAAACAAGTGGAATTGGATGAAATGGACGCATATTTTCTTGCATTGATGCCTTTTTTCCGTCATGAAAAAAGTCGTGAAGACATGTTGGAGTTTATGTGCCATTTTATTAATAAGATAGAACTATCTGAAGTGCTTAAATATATTATAAAGCTTGTTCAGATATTATCTGCAAAAGCAATGTTTGTGGATGACAAACAAGAAGAAATTCTTGGAGTGATTAAGATGGGTAGTACTTATATTGACAACTACGAGAAAAACTTAGTTAAAAATGCAATTAAGGCTGCAAATAAGAAAGTTGCATTAAAAATGAAAGAAGATGGAGTCAGTTCTGATTTTATTTTTAAGTATTTTGGAATTAAATTGTAATTTTTAATTTAATTCTAAATGAAATTGCATATAAAGAATTCTTGGAGTGATTAAGATGGCTAGTACTTATATTGATAATTATGAGAAAAACCTAATTAAAAATGCTATAAAGGAAGTTGCCTTAAAAATGAAGGAATTGGGAGTCGATTCAGACTTTATTTTTGAGTGCACTGGCTTAAAACTTTAATTATCGGATTGATTTCAATCCTCTTTTATTTTTTTGAATATTTTTAAATACTTTCCGAAACATAGTTATTATTAACTTGTTAATAAAATCGGTGAGGGAATTTCATGGAAAACAACGATTCAAATCTTGACTGGATGATTTACTGGTCGCTTCCGAAGTACAATCCCAGAAACAGCCAGATTAGGCTAATCAATGAAATCAATTTCGCAATAAAAAAGGGATTCAAGTACATTATTCTTGAAGCGGGAACCGGAATCGGCAAATCGGCAATCGCCACAACCCTTGCCAACATGTACGATGACTCCTATATTCTGACAATGACAAAGCAGCTCCAGGAGCAATATTTTGATGATTTTGGAGATATGCTTGTTGAGATAAAGGGCCGTGGAAACTACAAATGCAATTATAAGGGCTATTGTGACTTCTGCATCAAGGCGGAGTACAATTTGAGAAAGTGCAGTGACTGTGAATTCCAGAGGGCCTTTAAAAAGGCAGTCGAGGCCAAAAACGTTATAACTAATTATGATTTTTTATATTATGCGGGAGTTGCAAATCCCCTTTTGGATTCCCGCAAGCTTCTGATTCTGGATGAGGCACATAATCTTGAAAAGAAGATGCTTGCATTGTCTTCGGTGCAGCTAAATAGGGAATATATCTCAACCAAGTTCGGAATCGACATTTTTGAACCATTGATGCATGCAACCCGCTCGATGAAGGACTTGAAACGGAATTCTGAGTACTGGACCAAATTATGTGATGATTTAATCAAGGAATGCAAAAAGAGAATCAAAAAGATTGAAGGCGACGCCAACAAGACTGTTCAGGTCACTTTGGATGAGTTTGAAAGCGACCCTTCTAAATATTCCAACTTCGACTATGTCGAAAAGCAGAACCTGGAGCAGGACATGAAGGAATTTGCCGAAATCAGCCTTGGTCTTGCCCATGACGAATTGATTATCGATTTGCCCGATAAGGAAAGCATCTTGAATAACGTGATGGACATTTCAGCTGAATTCAAGCCGTTTTCCGTTGTCGACGATACCCAAAACCTGTTGAGTCTGGGAAACATCTGCATATTCCTGACCGGAACCCTGGGAAGCAAGGACAAGTTCTGTGAGTGGAACAACATCAATCCCGAAGAGACCTATTACATCTATGAGAAAAGTCCATTTGACGTTGCCAATCGCCCAATCTACACTGATTTTGTCGGAAGGATGAGCGGATTCAGGCGTGGAATTCCAAACTGGAAAAATCCGAGGGCCATTAAAAAAATAAAAGAGCTTCTTGACAGACACAAGGGACAGAAGGGCGTCATCCACACTTCAAGCAACCAGCAGGCGTTTTGGATTATTGATCAGCTGAAAGGTTATCCTCTGGTTTTTGTCGGTGGTGACGACAGAAACGCTGTTTTGAAGGATTTCGCCCAATCAAAGGAAAATGTTGTTCTAATAGGCGCTTCTATCAAGGATGGTGTCGACTTCAAGGGAGACCTGTGCCGATTCCAGATTGTGTTCAAGATTCCATATCCTCAGCTCAACGAACAGGTCAAGTATAGGATGAATCTTGACCCTAAATGGTTCTATTACCAGACTGTCATGGCGCTGATGCAGGCTTACGGCCGTGGAATACGTGATATGGACGACTGGTGTGTAATGTATATAATAGATTCCAGCTTCAGGCAACTGTTCGAGTATAACAGGCCTTTTTTCAATGATTATTTCACTGAAGCGGTTCAAAAAAAGAAGTAAAGTGATAGCGTAAAGCTATCTGTTTAGTTTTTGGAAATTTGCGGCTTGAAGGCCGTGGTATTTAATCATGCCTTCAACTTCCCTTTGGTCAGTTTCCTTGTCTTCAAAGGTAATCTGCTCGATGCTGTGCAGGCTGAATGGGGATTTTCTAACGATAGGTTGAATGGAGCCTTTGAACAGTTTCATCACGACTTCTCCGCTTACCCTTTCCTGCATCTTGTCGATTGCCTGGTCAAGGTCTTCCCTCAATGGTTCCTGCCATAGGGCACAGTAGACAAGGTCTGCATACAATGTTGACATGTATTCGGCAAATCTGAGCTCATCGGTTGTTAAAACCAGCTCTTCCAATGCCTGGTGGGCTGCAATCAGCAGCTTTGCGCCAGGGGTTTCATATATTTCCCTACTTTTTATGCCAATCATCCTGTTTTCGATTGTGTCTATTCTTCCGATGCCATGGTTTCCGGCAATCTCGTTTGCCTTGTTAATCAAGTCGACCAGACCCATCATTTCGCCGTTAATGGCTACAGGGACACCTTCCTCGAATTCGATGGATACCTTTTCAGGTTCGTCGTTTGCATCCTTCCAGGATTTGGTCCATTCGTAGATGTCTTCCGGAGGCTCGTTTGCAGGGTCTTCCAGGACGTCCCCTTCGATTGCCCTTCCCCAGAGGTTTTCATCGATGCTGTAAATCTTGTCGTAGCTTA
>CACWUH010000037.1 GCA_902764015.1 uncultured Methanobrevibacter sp.
TCGATATCAAAGAACCTTGAGGACTGGGAGTTGTATGCTGTTGCAATCTGGCTATCCTTCTGTATTATCACGGACAGGCCCAAGCCGAATCCGGTTCCCTTGTTTTCGATTGAAACGCCATTTGAGTTCACAATCAACGACCTTCCCTCACTTGCGCTGAAGCCGGAGCCGGTCACTTCACAGCCGCTGTCGCTTGCAACGGCTATTGTGTCCTTTAGAAATTCAACGGATTCGTCAACGCTCAGGTCATGGAATCTGCTGTCATAGACCTTTTTGACTTCGCCTGTCTTTTCAACCTCTGCAAAGGCATAGTTTTCATCGCTTTTGGTGAGTTTTGCATTTTCAATGGCTTTCAGGGCAGTCTGTGAAACCTGGTCCATGTTTGATGTAAATGCAAAGCCCTGTCTGTTGTCCTTAATGACTCTGACCGCAAGGCCAAGTTCTATTTCCTCCTTTGCAAAGTTCAGTTCGTCCTTGAGGGATTCAAGTTCGATTGTCTTTCCCTCATCGATGTATATTTCGTAATCGTCACATTTGTTTTCAAGTGTCCTTTTGATGTCTTCTGCAATTTCATATATCATGTTATCACTACAGCGCAAATTTTTCAATGGCTTCGGCCACTCCGTCGCCGAACATCTTTTCACAGGTATAAGTGCTTATTTCCTTCAGCTTTTCGTCCGCATTGCCGACGGCTATCTTGTATCCAACTTCCTTGAGAAAATCCTCATCATTCTGGCTATCTCCTATTGCCATGACGTTTTCCATGTCTATTCCGTTTCTCTCGCATAGGTATCTGAGGGAGGTTCCCTTGTTGACGCGTCTGTCGGTGACGTGAAGTGCAAAGCCGCTGTCATAAATCTCAAGCCTGTCCCTGTATTCGAAATCCTCCAGTGCATCCTCCAGATCTTTTCTGGCAAGCGTCTTGTAAAATACTGTTTCCGTAAGCCTGTACATGTTGTCGTGGGAGGCATGAGTGTCGAATCGGTCTGCCAATTTCTCCTTCAGGTGATTTTCCGCAGAGGTCACGAAGTCCCTCTCAACCAGGGTCTCGACGGCGTTGTTGTTTTCACCTTCCTTGAAGACAACTCCTCCGTTTTCAGCCACCAGCCCTCCGCTGCAGCCTATGAGGACTTCTGCTGCATATGCATAGTTGACTACATTTCCGGTAACTATTATGGTGGGGATTCCTGCCTTTTCGGCTTTTCTCAATGCTTCGATTGCTGAGATGCAGATTTGCCTTTTGTCGTCGGTTATTGTTCCGTCGATGTCGACAGCTATCGCTTCGATTGCCATTCTATCCCCTTGAATACCTGTGCGCAATGTTGCAAGTTCCCTCTTTACTTACCATACATGCTCCAATCGGGTGCAGAGGGTTGCAGGCCTTTCTGAACAGCTTGCAGTCTTCTGGCCTTGCAAGGCCTCTAAGGATTGGTCCGCAGATGCATCCCTTCGGAGCCTCATTGACATCCTTGACTTCGATGTCGTATTTTTCACGGGCATTGAAGTCGCTGAATTCCTTCTTGACTTCCAGGATGGAGTCTGGTATCTTTGGAAATCCTCTCCATTCCCTTGAGGTGACGTCGAACACCTGTTCAATCATGTCAGTTGCAATCACGTTTCCCTCTTCCTTGACGGCCCTCTTGTACTCGTTTTCTATTTTCGGTGTTTCGTTATGAATCTGTCTTAAAATCATGTAGACGGACATCAGTATGTCCAATGGGTTGAATCCGGCCACTGCCTGAGGGATTCCATAGTCTGTTGAGAAGTATTCGAACGGCTTGGTTCCGATTATTGTGCAGACGTGTCCCGGCTGAATCAATGCATTCAGGGTGGTTTCGCCTGAATTGATCAAAAAGTCGATTGCCGGTGGAATGAGCCTGTGGCATGACAATACCGAGAAGTTTTCAGGGGGTGTTGCGAGCAGTTCCGCTGCGGTTGTCGGTGCGGTTGTCTCAAATCCTGCTGAGATGAATGCAACGTCATTGTCCACCTTTTCAGCTATTTCGATTGCTTTGTTGATACCATAGACGACCCTCACATCTCCTCCTTCCGCTTTGGCATCGGCCAAGGAGCGTTCAGAACCCGGAACTCTCAGCATGTCGCCGAATGTGGTTATTGTGACTCCCTTGTCGATGAGCTCCAGCGCTTCATCGATTTCACGTGACGGGACCACACATACCGGGCATCCCGGTCCTGCAATGATTTCCACTTCCTCTGGAAGCAGGCTTCTGATTCCGTTTTCCATGATTGTGTGCTCGTGTGAACCGCACACATGCATTATTTTAACGGGCACTGCCAGCTCGTTGATTTTATCTATTAATTTTTTTGACATTTCTTTCATACTCATAAAAACACCGAATAGTTAATATTATATTATTACTATATCTATAATTGTATTAATTAAATTTATTGTAATTAAAGGGAGATATATGTTTAACAATAATAAGATTTTGGTAGTTATCCCGGCTAGAGGAGGTTCAAAGGGCATTCCGCGCAAAAACATTCGTTTGCTTAACCACAAGCCCCTGATTGCATATCCTATCAATATAGCCAAGTCATCAAAGTATGTAGATGACATTGTGGTGACTACAGATGATTCTGAGATTGCATTGCTGTCGGAAAAATTCGGAGCAAGCGTGATAAGGCGTTCTGAGGAATTGGCGGGCGATGATGTTCCCCTCGATCCGGTGGTATATGATGCAATGGTTCAAAAGGAAAAGCTTGCTTTTGACGAGTATGACCTTGTGGTGACGCTTCAGCCTACCTCGCCTTTATTGAAATCATCAACCCTGGATGCGGCAATTGAAAAATTTGATGATTTTGCAATTGACAGCGTATTGTCAGTTGTGGATGACAGGCATTTGAGCTGGGGATATGATGAGAAAAACCAGAGATACTTCCCAAACTATATCGAGCGAAAGAACAGGCAGTACCTGCCTAAGGATTTCAGGGAAACCGGGGCAATTCTCATAACTCGCAGAAAGTTTGTCCATGAGGATTCCCGTTTGGGAACCAACCTGGACCTGATTGAGGTGTCCCGTCAGGAAAGTGTCGATATAGACAATTATGAGGACTGGTGGATTGCAGAGAACTACCTGCAGAAGAAACGGGTTGCAATCGTTGTAAACGCATATGACGAAATCGGAACCGGCCATGTCTACAGGTGCCTTTCAATCGCATCCAAACTGGTTTTCCATGATGTTCTCTTTCTGCTTGATGAGCGCCACCAGCTTGGAATCGACATAATCGGAAACTACAATTATCCGTTCAAGCTTCATGACGGCGAAGATGATCTTGTAAAGATTCTGAAGGAGTACTCTCCGCAGATTGTCGTCAATGATATTTTAGACACCTCAAAAGAATACATAAGCAAATTAAAGGATGAGGGCTATTTTGTAGTCAATTTTGAGGACTTGGGAACCGGTACGGAGATGGCGGATGTCGTGTTTGATGCATTATACGAGCATGATGTCGGTGATGAAAACGTCTTCACGGGCCATAAGTACTATATCCTAAAGGATGAGTTCTACTTCCAGCCTCAAAAGATCATCACTCAGAAGGTGGAAAACATTCTCATCACCTTCGGAGGAACCGACCCCAACAACTTCACTGAAAAGGTCATCGATTCGATTCTGGCAACCAGCTATGGCGGAAGAATTAACGTTATTTTGGGTTTGGGATATACTGGCCTTGAAAGGCTGATTGATAAATACGAATCGAACAAGCTGATTCAAATCTATAGGAACGTTTCAGACATCAGCGAATTCATGTTCAAGGCAGACATCATATTCACTTCAGCCGGAAGGACAATGTATGAGGTATGCTCCCTTGGAGTTCCGACAATCTGTCTGTGCCAGAATGAACGCGAATTGACTCATGTCTTTGCAAACGAGACAAACGGATTCATGAACATGGGCTTGGGAGCAGATGTTGAAAAGCAGCAGATTATAGATGAATTCCTCAGGCTGGTCAACGATTATGAATTGAGGGCCGAAATGAATCGTAAAATGTTGAATGTTGATTTGAAGGACGGTTTTGAAAACATCTGGTCAATCATCCGCGAAGAATACAGGAAGTTTGAGCTAAAGAGGTAGAAACATGAAAATATTCAATAAATATCCATATTTGATTGCTGAGATTGGAGTCAATTTTTATGACATTGCAAAAAAGGAAGGAATCTCGGATATGGAGGCCGCCAAATTTATGATTATGGAAGCTAAGGAATGCGGCGTGGATGCAGTCAAGTTCCAGTCATACAAGGCAGAAACAATTGCATCAAGAAACTCTCCAGCATATTGGGATTTGTCCGAAGAGCCGACAACATCCCAGTACGAACTGTTCAAGAAGTTCGACAAGTTCGGTGTCGGTGAGTACAGGGAACTTGCAGAATACTGCCAACAGATTGGAATAAGGTTTCTGTCGACTCCTTTCGATTTTGAGGCTGTTGACTATCTGGATGAGTTCATGGATATTTATAAGATTTCCTCTTCTGATTTGACCAACATCCCGTTCATCAAATATATTGCAGGCAAGAATAAGCCGATTCTGCTTTCGACCGGTGCGGCAACGTTGAATGAGATTAAACAGGCTGTCAATGCGATTGAGGAGGTTTCAACAGTTGACATTGCCATAATGCACTGCGTCCTGTCATATCCCACTGCATATGAGGATGCAAATCTGTTGATGATAAAGGATTTGGCCGAAAATTTCCCCGATTATGAAATAGGATATTCCGACCACACAAAGCCCGATAAGGACATGGCGGTGCTGACGACCGCATACAATTACGGTGCCACAATACTTGAAAAGCATTTCACTGTTGACAAGACCCTGCCGGGCAATGACCACTATCATGCAATGGATCCTGATGATGTAATCAAGTTCCGGTGGAATGTGCATTTCATATCAAAAATCAACGGCATGAGAAACAAGCAGCCTCTGATTTGTGAATCCTCATCAAGGCGTGAGGCAAGAAGGTCTATTGTTGCAGCCAGGGATATCGGTGAAGGTGATGTGATAACTGCCGATGATTTGACTTTCAAGCGTCCGGGTACTGGAATATATCCTTCAAAAATTGATGAAGTCATTGGAAAAACTGCTAAAGTTGATATTTCGCAGGACACGTTGCTTGATTTTGAAATGTTGGAATAAATCGGTGTTTTAATGTCAGTTAGTGTTAAGAATATTTGTGAAGTCTTTTTCGACCTTGAAGAAAGGTATAATCTCAATTATCGCGAGATTCAAGGTTGCTATGCTTGGCAATTAATCAGAATGCACCTCTATTATGACATTACCCGAAAAACAGAGATGTTCGGTGCCCCTCAACAGAAGGCATTGTCTCTTGCAGACAAATTCACCACATTTCTACCTTTTTTTAAGAATTCATTGTTGCACAATCCCTTCAGCGGAAAATACCACAGGGACATTCTGATTTTTGACCATCCCCGCAAGGTGATTTTCAACGGAGAGTATTGTGACATCTACAGCAAGTTTCTGGTCGACTTTTTGAAGGATGACTATTCCTTCGAGGTGTTGGAGTCCCCTTATCTGAATCATCACTATACCCGAAAGCAGGATTACATCCGCTATACTGATGCAATCCAGTTGGGTTCCTATGTTCACAAGAAGTTCAATAAGGTGGAGTTCACCCAAAAGGAGGAGGAGCTCATTTTAAAGGTTCAGGATGAATTGGAAAAGGCCTTTGATGTAAGGCTCAACATCCCGTGGATGCTGAAGACCCATATCCTGAATTTCCAATATGACTATAAGAAATATGTTGAACTGTTCCGCAAGAGAAAGCCTGAAAAGGTCTTTGTCGTTGTGGCATATGAGAATCATGCTGTTGTGGCTGCAGCCAAGCATCTGGGCATTGAGGTCATAGAGCTTCAGCACGGAACCATTACCTATTATCATCTGGGATATTCCTATCCCGAAAAGACAAGGTGTAATGGGGAAATTCCATATTTTCCGGATAAGATATTGTCCTTTGGGGATTACTGGATGAATGGGGAGATGTCTGCGATAGGCATGGAAAACATCATTCCGGTCGGATTTCCGTATTTTGAATATCAGTCAAAGGATTTTGTGGACATCAAAGCCGTTGATAATCAGGTTATATTCATATCTCAGGGGGTCATCGGAAAGTATCTCTCCAAGCTTGCAGCGAAATTGGCTAATGATAATAGCGATTTGAAGATTATATACAAGTTGCATCCCGGGGAATATGAAACCTGGAGGCAGAATTATCCCGAATTGGTTGAGGCTTCGCTGTTCGATAACTTTGAGGTGATTGACAATAGTGAAATTCCTTTATACAGGCTCTTGGCAGAGTCCAATTATCAGGTTGGCGCTTTTTCAACTGCCATCTATGAGGGAATGATGTTTGGCTGCAAAACATTCATCTTGGATGTTCCTGGAGTCGAGTATCTGGATGACCTCGTTGAAAGGGGATATGTTTTCAAGATAGCGAACGCTGATGAGTTGAATGACAATCTTGAGACGTTCAATCCTACCGATTATGACAAGAATTTCTTTTTCAAGAATCTTGATAATGAATTGTTGAAGAGAGTGGTTGACGATGGATGAATATGTAAAGTTCATCAAGAGAATGGGAGTAGTTGGCATTGCCAATATTTTAATCTCTCTCAGTGGACTGATATTCATTCCGATTATTACCAAAAGCTTTTCGACTGCAGATTATGGTGTTTGGTCTCAGGTGAACACCTTTGTGTCGTTGGTTCCGAATTTCGTCAATCTGGGCCTTCCATATACCATGGTCCGCTTTTTGGCGGCCGAAAAGGATAAGGACATTATCAAACAGTCGTTTTATTCGATGATGTTTCTGGTATTGGCATCCACATTGATAGTGTCTGTCGTGTTTTTGGCATTCTCGAACCAGATTGCAGGTGCGTTGTTTGACGGAAGCATGCAGATAATGTATATAGTCATCGTGATGTCATTTTTCGCATGTCTCGATTTGATGCTTTTAAGCTATTTCAGGACATTTCAACAAATCACAATATATTCCACTTTTCTAGTGCTTCAGACATACATTGGAGTTGTGTTCAGTATCATATTGACCTGGATGCATCAGCCTATCGATGTGGTCGTTTTGGGACGATTCTTCGGATTCTTCTTTGTGTTTGTCGCAATGGTCATTCTGATTGTCAGGGAATTGGGCTTCACCACCAAACTCAAGAGCCTGAAGGAAGAACTGAAATTTGCGATTCCGACGGTTCCAAACAACATATCATCATGGGTTGTCGATTCAAGCGACAAGTTTGTGATAGGAATATTCCTCGGATCGGCTGCGGTCGGATGCTATTCTCCAGGATATGCATTGGGAAATATTATTCTCATGTTTTTGACTCCTTTTGCGGTTTTGCTTCCTGCAGTGCTTCCTGAATACTATGAAAAGGGGGACATGGGCACGGTGGACACATTCCTGACATATTCCATGAAATATTATCTCTTGCTTACCGTTCCGGCAACCGTGGGATTGAGCCTGCTTTCAAAGCCTCTGCTTTACATATTGACTACAACCGTCATTGCGGATAATGGGTTCATGATAACTCCGTTGGTTGCGGTGGGAGCAATATTCATGGGAATCTATGGAATCGTCAACAATATCATCATCCTGGAAAAGAGGACAACAATCCTGGCCCATATCTGGATTGCCGTGGCTGTCCTCAACATTGTATTGAACATATTTGCGGTGCCTTACATCGGAATCTACGGTGCGGGGCTTGCAACATTGATATGCTACTTCTTTGCCTTTGCGGTGACTTTGTACTATTGCAAGAGATATGCCCGACTGCCGTTTGACTACAGGTCAATCGCAAAAATACTGACGGCATCAGGAATCATGGGAATATTCGTATTTTTCGCAAATCCTGTTGGAATCATTAGTATTCTCGTTGTCGTTGCCGTGGCAGTTGTCATATACTTTGTGGTATTGATTCTCCTTAAGGGAATCGATAAGAAAGAGATTGATTTGATTAAAGGTATGATTTAGTGGAACTTCTTTTCCTTTTTCAGTTTCTCGTAATGGCCGATGTCGCGATATTTGAAGGTTTTTGCGGGGTGTCCTCCGGCTATCGCATATTTTTCGATGTCTTTGACTACTACGCTTCCCGCCTGGATGATTGCGCCTTCGCCGATTCTCACGCCGGCTAGCACGGTAACTCGATTTCCCAGCCACACGTTATCTTCGATGATGACGTCCTTTGAGATTACAGTATCGTCATAAGGGATTGCGCTTCCTTCGTCGTAATTGTGGATGCTTGTGATTATCATGCATTCTATTCCTGAATGGAAATTGTCGCCGATAGTTACGCTGCCATTTCCTTGAATCTTCATTCCATTAAAATTAACGTTGTCTCCTAAAGTGGTGTTTGGCGTAACGTAGCTTTCACCATTTACCTTGAAGTCCTTGCCATAGCTTTTTGCAACACTTTCACATCTATGTTGATAGAATTTTTTCTTGATATTGCTAAAAATCATGGTATCCAAAAAAAAGAAATTAAATTTCTGCAGAACAGTCTGCAGAATATTTGCTTAGTAAAACAGCACATTTGTCAATGGTTTCCTGATCCAACTTGATTGTACTGTTTCTGATTTTATATAAGAGCTCCTCCATAAATAGGTCTTCGTCAGTCAAAGGCATATTTATTACGACGACCTCATTGTTAATAAAACCAACCAATGGTTCAACAAAGCAATTTTTGATATTATTGTCATTTAAGAAGTTAATCAAATCTTCACCTAAAGACAGTGCCTTCTGCTTGATTTTATCATCCTGAGAGAATTTGGCCTGTTTTGTAGTGTATCTGAACCTTCTTTTGTTTCCGTCAACTGGAATCTCTTCAATCTTGTCTTCATCCAATTCGGTAGAACCGATCAGATTTAGATTTTCATTTTCCGCTTCCAATCTTAGTTTAGGATTGTATTTTTGTGAAAGAAGGGCATAAATTCCAGTCGGACCAACAACCAGGTGGTTAATGCTTGAAGCGGATGTAGGGGTTCTTAAATTGTAGAAGACGTAGTAATCATTAGAAAGGGTTAATAAGTGTTCTCTAATAATTCTGGTCCTTTCTTCCACTTGCTTATCGTCTCTTGACTTATAGAGTCCATAACAAACCATTATGACTCCTATGAATATTGCAACAATGCCTATGCCACTGTTGATGAGAAGAATCTCGATAATGCTTATTATGAAAATGCCTATGCCCACAACTAGGATGAGGGAATTTGTATCCATGTCGTTAATGTCAAATCCCATGTCTGGCTCATGAATGGAGTTCTTTTCAGGCACCACTTCGCCGTTGTCAGGTTCGGCAATACTTATCTTTTCTAAAAAGCTTCCGGATGATTTTTTGCTAACTTCACTGTCCTTTGGATAATAGACATCCATGCTTTTGAAAAATTCTCTTTTGAGGAAATTCTTCAAGATATTGTAGTCATTTGTGTTTGGAATGGCAAATTCCTTTCCAAATTTGGATAGGACTTCTGCTGGAATGGTAGTTCTGGCAGTGTTGATAATAGTTTCCTCTTCTTCATTGATTTCCGCTTCTCTCTCATCCTCTGCAATCTTTTGCATGCTCTCTTCTGAAAAGAAATTTCCGAGCTTGTCGGTGAATGATCTTAAAGAGAAATCTGTTTCCTCATTTGTTGATTCTTCAGATGTTGGTTTTTCAGCGTTAGAGTTTTGTCTAATGGTTTGTAGTTCCACTTGTCTTTCTTCAAGATATTTGTCCAATTCATTATTCATATCATCGTCTAAATATCTTAAAGGACCTCCACAACTGTCACATTCATAATCAAGTATGCTATCGCCACTTTTTATCTTATATTTTAATCCACAGTCTTGACATTGTACAATATATGAATTATCATATTTGATTGTGTCAGTGAATGGAGAATCTTCTTTAGTTTCGTCATTAGAATAATCTTCTAAGTATTCCAAGTCCCCTGCACATGAAGAACACTCAAATGTAGTGATATCGTCATCATCATCGAGTTGGTATTTTGCACCACAGTTCTTACAGCATACAACTTTCATAATATCCCTTAAAATTGCTTTATGATATTAAATATAAATTTTTCATATTATATATGTTTCTAATAATTATTGATGCAGTCATAGTAAATGCTTTCAATTTGCTTTGAAACCTTATCCCAATCATATTTGTCTTCTATTAATTTTCTTCCATTATTTCCAAACCTTTCACATAATGATTTGTCATTCAGTAATGTTTCAATACAATTGGATAAGTCTTCTTCGTCAAATTCACAAACAAGTCCTGTATTGTCCTTTACCCATGTTTGTATATGATTGTTTTTTGTCAGAATCAAGGGTTTGAAACATGCCATGGCCTCTAAGCCACTTGTTGTAAAGGATTCGTATCGTGAGGGCATGATGAATATGTCGCAGTCCACCAGAGCTTCGATTTTGTTTTCTCCGGTCAGAACTCCCGGAAATATCACCTTGTCTGTCAAATCAAGCGTTTCAATTAAATTTTCAAGCTCTTCCTTAAAACCATAATCGCCGCCGACAATGGCTAATTTAACGTCATCTTCGGATATTCTGGCGAAACTTTTAACCAACAGGTCAAGGCCCTTTATTTCATGTATCCTTCCTAAAAACAGTATCACTCTTTCTTCGCTGCCGATTCCGTGTTTTGATTTGAATTTACCTTCATCCGGCAGGTGGTTGTATTCGTTCATGTCTATTCCCAATGGCACGATATCGATTCTGTCTTTTGAAACTCCCATTTTCAGATACTGTTCCTTTTCGACTTCTGTTAGGGCAAAGGCCCTGGATGCGTCATGTAATATGTCAAATCCCCATAATTTATCGAAAACTTCTTTCAGTTTTTCCTTTTGGAAAAACGGAAGGACTGACCCGTGGGCCTGAAGGACATAGGGGATGCTGTTTTTCTTGGCATATCTGTGGGTTGCAATGGCAAGGGAGTGTCTGTGCTCATGGATATGGATTATGTCGAAATCGGAGACGGTCTTTTTAAGATGGCCTATCAGGCTAACCGGTGTGTCGATTGTCAGCTTGTTTTTGAAGTTGTTGGACAGGTTCTTGAAGTAGAACACCCTGATGCCGTCGATATCGACATCGTAATTGTCTTTGAATTTCAATCTTTCATCGCAACTGTCTGTGGTGTAGACGCAGACGTCATGTCCGTTTTCCACTTGCTTTTTTGCAATTTGATAAGATGCATTCACGACCCCTCCGTGCGAAAAGCAGGGGGCAAATGAAGGCACAACATGTAATATATTCATTTTAAACACTTTTTTCGTAAATATGGACGTCGTTAATATTTTTAATTTCAGTGTAGTTTGTTATATTGCTCAGGGTTCGGTCGGATATGTAGTAGGTAACGTTGCTTGAATCGATCAGTCCGGCCTCATGGCTTTTTATCGGCACGAGATTTCCTCCCAGCCACCAATTGTAAGCCCTTACATTGTACACTCCTATTGAAATGTTTTCATAATCGGGATTATTTGAAATGATGTAGTCTGAAACATCTTCTATCGTCTTGAATTTGTCCGTTTCCTCAAATGTATAGGTGAACGCGAAAGCCTGAATGACAAATAGCACAATCAGCATAATCGGTATGATGTTTTCATTGATTTTAAAACGCTTATTTATTGTGTCAACTGAAAGCAGGATGAAGTAGATTATTGCCGGAAATGCGGGCAGCATATACCTGCTTACCTTGATTGTGTAATAGCTGAAGAATATCATGTTGGAGAATATCCATGCAAGCATGAAGTATTCCATTTTGTTTTCGCTGTCCTTGCCCATAAAGTATATGCCCAAAAGAACCAGTGCTGTTGTAATCACGGAACTGATTCGTGTAAAGCTTGCAATCCCTGCTACGAATAATGCTAATGGAATGATGTCCTTTTTTTGGAATTTCCGCCAATGTTCATGCAGCCACAATGCCATTCCAATAATCAATATTGCTATTACTCCCCATGCAAGCGGTGTGGGGTTGCTTAAAACGGGGTTTCCATCTATTGTGGTATGGGAATTCGAGATGAAGTTAATGAAATTTGTCAGGTAGTAGCTCACATCCGTATTGTATGCAGGGTCGGTTTGCGATCCTTGGGCTCCGCTGACTCCCGATGAAATCTGGTTTCCCGCAGCGAAATTGCCGTTTCCCATTCCCATGACTGACCATATGACGATGGCTGTGATGACTAATCCTATTGCGACTCCCCTTAAGATATATTTCAAATCAGTCCTGTCGATTGTGAATCCTTTTTTAAGGACATAATAAAGTGCAATTGCAGGTAATGTCAAAAGAATTGTGTATCGTGTGAATATTCCCAAAACAACGAATATTATCGCAAGCTGGTAGTATTTTGGGTTGTCGTCTATTGCAATGATTGCGAATAATGCGGTCCAGATTGTCATCGACACTGCGGGGATGTCCAGGGTCCCGTTGGCAAGCCAGGTCAGGTAAAGCGTCAATGAGCAGTAGATAACTGTGCCGGCAAGGCTTAAGGTCTCATTGAAGTATCTTTTAAAAAGCAGATAAAAACCGATATTTCCGAATACTGCAAATGCTCCGGTAACTATATAGATTGCCTGCTTGTCTACAAATCCGAAATAGAAGAATATCGAGGTCAATCGGCAAATCAATGGGGAGAGATAGATGGTTCCTGTTGCTCGGATATTTGTTCCGGTATAGTAAAGCGCATTCAAGAGATAAACGTAGACATCGGAACAGTAGGTTCCAAGATTGTCATTGAAATTGATGTAGTATCCGACCAGAATAATGCTATAAATCAGAATAAACAGCAGATAATATTTGTCCTTTCCCTTTATATTGAATTCCTCAAACATTATTACTATTTTTTAAAATAATTATTATTTAAATATTTTCAGAAAAATGATCCCAGTGCAAAGGACAGAAATGCAATCAGCATTCCAATCTTTAGAAGTTTTGAGGATTTGTGGGCTGTGGCCTCGTCCTGTGACTTTAAAATTAATATTGCTGAGTAGATGAATAGTATCACGGCAATTGCAATTATTGCAAGGTATAATATTCCAAAAATATGGTAAGTGTATAGTAATGGGCATAACGCACAGTCGACAATGATTAGGATTGTGGCAAGTATTGCAGGGGTCCTTTTGCCGATTAAAATCGGCAGGGTTCTTGCACCATCCTTCTTGTCCCCTTCAACGTCTTCAATGTCCTTTATGATTTCACGGGCGGTTGTCATGACGAATGCAAAAAATCCCAGAAATATGGAGGTGGTCACGATGTCTGGATTGTTTATGGTGAATCCTCCAAAGACAAATCCGAAGCCGGTCATGAATCCCACTGCAAGGTTTCCAATCAATGGTGTCGTCTTCAGCTTGTAGGCGTACAGATAAAGAATCACATCAGCAATCAAAACGATGATGAATGGAATCCAGTTGCCTGTCAGAAAGCTGATTAGAAATCCGCATATTGTCCCTGCCAGAAACAGGAGGTATGCATAGCGCTTCCCGTTTTCGAGTGAAATCCTTCCGGACGGAATAGGCCTTTCGGGTTTGTTTACCAAATCGATGTTGTAGTCGAAATAATCGTTGATGACGTTTCCGGCGGCAGTTTCGAAAAATACGGTAATCATTGCAAGTATTATCGGTATGCTAATTGTCTTGTCAATTATTGCCACCAGTATGATTGATATTGCACCCATCAGGGCATTTCCAGGTCTTAAGATTTCTATATATGGATTCATATTACTTCCTCAAGGATTTTTGAAAAGTTCTTTGCGGTATTCTTTAGGGAATACTCCTGTGCAAATTCATTTCCGCCATATCTCAGTTCATTCTTATTATATTTTGTGTAATAGTCATAAATAGCTTTTTTGCATTCGCCCACATCGGACATATGATACCCGATTTCGGTCCTTTCAATCAGGTCTTTAAGTGAGCCTTCTTTGTATCCTATTGATAGTATCGGCTTTTGACAGCCTATGCAGTCATAGACCTTGCCCGGTATGAACATCTTTTCGGATTCGTTCATCCATGAGATTAAAAGCAGCACATCCGAGTTCATCTGATGCTGGAGAACCTCTCCTTGGGTTATCCTTCCGTGAATGTTGACATTGCCTTCGATATTGTATTTCCGGGAAAGCTCAGCCAGATTAGTCTCATCGCCGTAAAAGTCAAGGACGATTTTGCCCGAATCTATTTTACCTTCCTCTATCAGCTGGCCTATGGCATCAAATAATATTGACGGGTCCCTTTTTCCGCTGTAAAGCGATCCTGCATACATCAACGTCAGCCTTTCGCTGTTTTCAGTCTGCTTTGTCTTTTCAAAGTCCTCAGGGTCAAAGCCTGAAACCACACATTCAATTCTTTTATCCGGATGGATGCTTTGAAGGGTCGTTTTGGCCAATTCGGTTGTTGTGGTTAGGGCATCGACATTCCTGAATGTTTTCATCTCCAATCTCTTTTCGAAATGCCTTCTGATGAAATTATGGTTGATGTAGGGGTTAAGGTTCCACAGGTCCCTCAAATCAGCCACCCATGGAATGTCGTACTTTTCCTTCAGGTCATGGGCTATGATGTGTGAAGTGACTGGGGAGGATGTGGACATTATTGCATCGATTTTTTCGTTTTCGATTATTTCAGATGCTGCTTCAACTGCCGGCTTTTTCCAGTATTTCATGCTGTCGGGGTATGCGAATATCTCTCCGGCAATGGAAAGTCCCTTTGAGACAAGTTTGTTTGACTGGTCTCTTCCGCTCACCTCTCTCTTGCGACCGGTGTTGTTT
>CACWUH010000038.1 GCA_902764015.1 uncultured Methanobrevibacter sp.
GAAGTTTTGGACGGTGAGATAATATCTGCCGGTGACGATTCATTGATAAACAGCAAGATTGATGTTTAAATTTAGCTTATTTTGTTTAAATAAGCTATTTTTCTCTTTTTTTATTTTTTCATCGTTTTTTTAGATAATGGCAATTATAAGATGTTATATTTTCTCTATTTTTAAAAAGTTGTCTGAACTTGTAAAATTGTCTGGCTCTGAAAAATTGTTCTAAGTTTGTAAAATTGCTTTTATTTCACACAAAAAACGTATATACTTTTATATTTAATATAATCTTGAATTAAATTTTTCAAATTAAGAAATGGAGAATAAATTATGATTGAAGAATGTCAAATGCAAAAAACTTTGTTATATGTTGGTGATGAGGGAGAAGTGTCATTAGATGTTATTGTTGATGAAGAAGGGAAGTTAATTAAAAATTCAGTTGTTTCCAAAATTGAAACAACTTTATTTCAATAGGAATGTTAAAAAAATTTTCACAGTTTAATATTATGGTGCAATGTTCATAGAGTATATTTTAGTTGCCTATTTCATGTTTTTTCCAGTTTTAAGATTATTTAATAGTTTTCATATATATCAAAGAAAAATATATCCTATTTTATAATCTCATTGATTGGATTGAATCTAAAATTTTAAATACTTTGACTGCCTACCATTATATAGGAATTGGAGCATAATTTGCTAATTAAACCCAATTGCATTCTCTTAATAGAAACATTTAAATATTACTAAATTCAAAATTAGTATTACCAGTCGGGTGATAAACAGAATCACCTTCTTGAATAAATTCATTATTTTGGAGATTTTAAAATGAAAAATAAAGTAACTATACAACCAGCTCCATACATTTTAAGAGGTTCTCTTCAAAAGGCATATGCTAAGATAAAAGCATTGATATTGAAAATATTTTCATTGCTGAAAGGCAATAAAGAGCAAAAAAATCTCAAAGAGGAATTCTATGATTCATATATTGGCTTTGCACGAAAATTGGATGAAGTGGGTTTTAAAGATGAATCAAATTATTATATGGATATTTGTGCAATGTACCATGATTTAATGGGCAGTCCTAATGAATTGATTGCTCATGAAAATTTTTTCATTGATCTGTTCGATGCTTTTGAAGAGCTATTATTTGCTAGAGTTAACAATCAGGATGACTATGCCCTTAAAAGTGAAGAATTTTTAATGTATTCCGGCAAGATGCAAGAGTATTATTATACTGAGGTCGCTATCCCTAGCCCTCATTATGATGAAAAAACATGCATGCAAATCATTGGAAAATTGGCAGGTGATTTAAATGAATAAGGCATTCCTTGATACGAATTTGCTTATAGCATGGGTGTTCTTTTTAAATTCACTTCACTCAAAATCAAATAGTGTTTTTGAGCAATATGATGAACTGTTTTGGTCAAGTTTTGTTCGATATGAATTTAATCGCCGTTTTTTTAAAAAACAAAATAATATTAAATTCTTCTTTAAAGAGTTGCAGAAATATTTTGAAAATCCCGAACAAGCCTTGTATTCTTCAAGGGATTTGAAAAATTTTGTTTTGAATAATTTTTCGGGCAAGATTATGGAAGATGCTGAAAGTTCAATTCTGCCGTTCTGGAATGAATATTTTGGTTTTCAAACACAAGTCCCATTCGATTCCATAAAAGATGCAATCAATTTCTGCCTAAATGATTTGTCAATCACATCCAACAAATTAAAAAAGGGTTTGGATAAGTCCATGAATTTAACACCTCTGAGAACAAAAAGTTATTCTAAAATTGATAAATTGTTAAAGAATGAGGGGGTTAAGGATGCAGATAGGCGAGTTACATTGGATGGGCATGATTTCGCATGTTTCAACAGTGACCCAATTGATTTCGTCACTTTTGATGAAGATTGTTTCAATGGGGCCAATAATGTGGGAATACTGTGTTTTGATTCAATTAAAGGAAAATATGATTTCAATTCATAATTTCTATATTGTTATGGGATAATTTGCTTAAATTATTCCATGAATCATCCTCAATGCATCAAGCAAACCATGGCTGTATTCGATGCATCCGAATGCGGTCCTCATGTCTCCTTTTTCCAAATAGTATTTCGAATCGTTCCAGTAGTCGACGGCCCTGTCATAGACTTCCTTTTCCTTGCCTTCAAAGGTGATGTCGGCCACCTGATTAAGGTTCCTTTCAAGTTTTGCAATATCCTTCGCTATCTTTTCGGGGCTTTCCAAATCGCTCATTTCAGCTGCCTCCTAACATATAACACTCTCTGCGCAACGGTAATGTATGACAGAATCACCAGTATGTAAATGATGTATGTGAAATAGACATCCCCAAGGAAATGTCCAACCAAAGCTCCGACCATTAGTATTATCATCCGAACCGCCCGCTCGGCAATTCCTATATTACACTCCGCTCCCTGTGACTCCGCTCTTGATCTAACATAGCTTACGGTAATCGCCGAGTGGATTGCCAGAACACCGACAAACCAGTCGCAGTATCCTCCGAATATGATTCCGATATAGATTATCGCATCGGCAAAGCGGTCCATCGTCGAGTCGAGAAACGCGCCGAACTTGGATGCCCTTCCGTGGTATCTTGCAATGGCTCCGTCCATAACGTCCAGAAATCCCGAAAAGAGGATGGCCAATGTTGCCAGAATCAGCATGTGTTTTGCAAATCCGTAGGCGGCAACGACCGCAACGAATGGGGAAATTACCGTGACGACATTCGGATTGATATTTAAATTCTGGGCAATCGGATTCAGTATTCTTGTCAATAATGGTCTTAAACTTTGAAGCATAATTATATATAAAGATTTCATCTAATATAAAGGTTGAATGAAAGTATTAAAAACAAGCATCGACGATTTTGAAGAGGACATGATTCATGAGGCCATTGAAGTGCTGGCCAGTGGCGGGGTGATACTGTACCCCACAGACACGGTCTACGGTCTGGGAGCCAATATATTTGACAATAAGGCTGTAAGGCGGGTCTTTGATATCAAAAATAGAAGCTATCTCAAGCCGCTTTCAGTACTTGTCGGCGATGTCGATGCAATCGATTTGGTTGCCAAGGTGTCACTGAGCCAAAAGGAAACGATTAAAAGCCATCTTCCAGGTCCCTACACGTTTATTTTAAACAGGCGAAAGATAGTTCCAAGATCAGTCACCGGGGGCCTGAGCAATGTGGGAGTAAGAGTCCCCGATTGCGAAATAGCCTGCAGATTGGCAAGCATTTTCCCGATAACGACAACAAGCGCCAATCTCTCCGATGACGAGGTTCTCTCAAATCCAAAAGAAATCCTTGAGCAGCTCGGATGCGATGTCGACCTGGTGATTGACGTCGGCAAGCTAGATTCAAAAAAGCCCTCATCAATCATTGACCTGACCGGATTCAACCCAAAAATAATAAGAAAGTAGATATCATTCATCTCTAATGTATTTGATTGCTATAAAACATAATATCAGGACAAATGCGGCCAATCCGATTGCTCGCCCGTGTCCCGTAACATGTTTGGATAGGCTCATGCTCTGCATGCTTGGGGTTTCGTTTTCGTCATTTTCGATATGGGAAGACGTTTTGAGACCATTTTCTTTTGAAACTGTCGCATGATCATCTGTTGATTTTTCCGCTTCATTTTTCTTAAGCATTGTTTTATTTTTTTGAGTTAGGTTTTCATCCTCTCCATTTTGAAGTTGGGATTTGTCTTCTTTTCTGCCGGCAGTCTCATTTTCGTTTAATGCCGAATTTTGCTGGGAGCTTAAGGAATTTTCCGGATGGAACGATTCGAAAAATGGATTCTCTTGTGTTTCATTTGGAGTCATGATTTCCTTGATTATGTCCCTGTATGTGATTTTGTATCCAAAAAAGTTCTGGTTTTGCGAATTTCCGGTTTTCAGCACTTCAAAATCAAACACGGCTTCGGTCGTATTGTTTATTTGCCTTACGGCTCCATGGTCTGGAATCGTCTTTGTCGTGGCGGTCGCCTTGATGTCGTCGATTAAATCGTAGTCTATTCTCCAGCCGTTGAAGTCGTCTGTAAAGTGCCAGATGGTATGCTGTGTGACGACTTCGCTTTTCATGGCTTCCTCATAGTAATCTACAAAATACACTTTCAGATAATTTCCAACGCTTTCGCCGGTATTTTTGTTGGTGGCATGGGAGGTGTCTTCCACGATAAATTCGTCTCCGATTTCAGCGTCATGCTTCATATAATTGATGCAGTATCCGCTATATCCATCATCAAAATCGGTAATGAAATCTCCCTTTTCAACTGCAGTCACCTCTTCACCGATTCTGCTTCTGTTTTCCTCTTCGCTGTTGGTTATCCTTATTTCAGTTTCATTTTGCGCTGTTACAAAGCTTAAGCCTGATGTGATTGCTAAAAATATGATGAGAATTGTAATCAATGACTTTTTCAATTGTTTCACCTCTTTGAGTTTTGTAATATTTCCGTTGTAATGAGGCCCTATATAAAGTTAAGGTAACCGGATGGTCACTTGAATAAATATGGTTATTGAAATTAGTTCTCTTTCGAATATATTTTCTCATGTCCGTATTTTCGGATTTTAAGACATTTCAAAGGCTTCAAACTGTCTGCAGTTGAGTCTTTTCTATTTCCCATTTGGGATTGAAAATTTTTATATCATATTAAAGTCAATATTGTAATATGAAAGTGCTGGCCAATTTTGAAGACAACCACAAGATTCCGTCAAACTCATCCCTTGACGATCTGCTCGACGGAGGCTTTGAGAAGGGGTGTGTAACCCAGATATTCGGCTCTCCAAGTTCCGGAAAAAGTAATGTGGCGCTGATGCTCACAGTCAATGTCGCAAAGACGGGAAGAAAGGTAATCTACATTGACACTGAGGGTGGAATATCAATCGACAGGATAAAGCAGATTTCAGGACCTTATTTTTCGAATGTGGCCAACAACATAATGGTTTTCGAGCCTACGGATTTCATCCAGCAGACAGAAAACCTCCGATCAATCGACGTGTGGCTTAGAAAGCACCATGAGGAAGTGGACCTGATCATTTTAGATTCCGCCGTTGCCCTCTACAGGGTTGACGACATGAAGTCATACAAGCTAAGCAAGGAGCTCAGAAAGCAAATCCAGCTTCTCTCAAACATCGCCCGAAGGTATGACATAGCGGTAATCATCACAAACCAGATATACAATTCCTTTGACGATGAGGGCAAAAGTGAGGTCAAGCCAGTCGGCGGAGACATACTTGAATACATAAGCAAGGTGATAATCAGGCTGGAACGTGGCGAGGAGACCGACCAGAGGATTGCCACCTTGAAAAGGCACAGAAGCATTCCCGAAGGCAGACAGGTCACATTTTCAATCACTTCGGATGGAATTGTTTAGGTTAATTTTATTAACAATTAAAGATAAATATTTACTTTGGATTTGTTTGAGCTGATATTATGAGGGAAAAGGATTTCGACATTAAAAAACCTAGAATGAAATTTCAAAAAACCGAAAGAGTACCTCCAGAAGGATATGAATGTGCTAATGACTTTTTTGAAGACATGTATATGGACAAGGACATGATTTGGATGGGCCAGAACACCAACCATCTGCACGGCGACACCATAGCCAATGCAATGATTGACGCCATCAAGGAAAAGACATTCTGCAGATATCCTGCCCCTGAAGGGTTTTCAGAACTCAAGCAACTGATTTTGGACGATTTGGGATTCGAAGGCCTTGAAGTGCTTCTGACTTCAGGTGCAACTGAATCACTGTACCTGGTAATGCAGGCCCTTCTCGAGCCTGAAGACAATGTGATACTGTCAGATCCGGGATACTTCATCATCGGAGACTTTGCAAACCGCTTTGCAGGCGAAGTGAGGTATGTTCCGATTTACTATCCTGAAAACAACTACAAGCTCACTCCAAAGCTCCTGAAGGAGAACATGGATGAGAACACCCGCATGGTGATTCTGATTGATCCTTTAAACCCGTTGGGCTCATCATACACCGAGGAGGAGCTTAAGGAATTTGCCCAAATCGCAAAGGAAAACGACTTATACTTATTGCATGACATAACCTACAAGGATTTCGCAAGGGAGCACTTCTTAGTGGAAAACTATGCTCCTGGCCAGACCCTGACAATCTACAGCTTTTCAAAGATATTCGGTATGGCTGGACTGAGAATCGGTGGAGTTGTATCATCAAAACCGATAATCGATGCCATCAAGAACGCCGTTGTAAACGATCTGGGAGTCAACATAATCTCACAGTACGGTGCAATCGCAGGACTGAAGTCAAAGCCTGAATGGTTCGAGGAAATGAGGGAAACCTGCTTTGAAAATCAGAGGCTCATAAGTGAAATGATCGAACCGATTGAAGGTGTGTTCCTGCCTGTCTATCCGTCCGATGCAAACATGATGGCAGTTGACCTCTATGGTGCAGGAATCAATCCGAAGGACATGTCAAACTATCTGGTTGGCAAAAAGCTGTTTACAAGGGAAGGGGAATACACTTCCGAGGACTTTGGAGACAGATACCTGCGTATCAGTTTCTCGATTCCGACCGAAGAGATTAAGGTATTCTGCGAAGAGTTCCCTAAGGCCGTTGAGGCGTTGAGGACTAAATAGTTGCCTATGAGATTTGTCTATCATCAGCCGGTTCCCGATTTCTACAGTGTTGATAATCCTACGGACCAGGACAGGCACGTTTCAGATGTTTTTTTAAGGGAATTTGAAGACATTGCCGTCGCTTCGCAGTTTGCAGGTGTGAGCTATTCCAGACTGGATGATGAGTTCAAGAGAGAATGGGATATCGACTGGGACAACATAATAATTTTGAAGTATCACATGTCTGAGGACATCCTGAAGATGGAGCCCTCAAGGGAGAAGTGCCGTCTTGAGGATGCCGAATTCCAAGAGTTCGGAGCCAAGACCTTTGCCTTGGCCGACATCCTGAGGGAAAACGGATTCAGGGCGGATTTGATAAACCCCCTGGATGACCGGGTGAGCCTCAGGGCGATTGCAATGCAGTCGAATGATGCAATAATAACGAGAAGCGGCATGTGCATGTTCAAAGAGGGATTGAATTTGGGTTTGTTCATGATTAAAACATCAATCGAGAACCTGCCGTTTAAAACTGAAAACGATTTGCTGTGGGTTCCTGATTACTGCTCGACATGTGGCGTCTGCATTGACAGGTGTCCCGAAAATGCCTTTGACGGTGATGAAAAGATATTAAGGAAAGTCTGCACCGCACACAGGAAAGGCTGCAGCCGATGCATAGACTTATGCCCCTTCTACAAGAGGGGTTATGAAAAGGTTAGGAAAAGATATTTGAGGATGAAAAAATGAGTGATAAGATAGCTTTGGTATCATGTAGTGGCCTCTCCCCATTGGGTTTGGTCGTGAGGGCGGCCAGTGTTGAGCTGGCATTGGAAAACGAGAATATCGTTGCGGCATGCATAACCGAGTATTCCGCACAGCCGAACAATTGCTCGCCGATACTGGATGATGCGAAAATCGTCACGATTACCGGCTGCGGGGATGACTGTGCTTCCGTGATCCTGAATGAGAAGGATGTCGAATCAGTGAAAAACATTGCTGCCGATGCGCTTGTCAAGGCTTATGACTTGAATCCGCTTGATGCCGTCAGGTTGGATGAGGACGGCGAAAAGGCAGTGGAAATCCTGAAAAAATATATACTCAGTGAGCTGGAAAGTGTATAATTGTAATACTTATTTTTCGTTTAATCATATGAAAAGTAGTATTATTTTTTAAAAAAGTATTACTACTTCATCCTTTCAATTATTTCACATGTTCGGTTGGGATTTATTGGCATTCACATTTTTGTGAGCTTAATGCATTTATTTATATGAATGGGTACTCGCCATGTCTGTTTTTTGTTGTCCGGCCGGTTTAATGCATTTAAAAATTTTCCCTTCGATATTATTTTATTTTACAGAATCGATATTTCAACTTGTTTTCAATTAAATATGGATTATTCGAATTTTTTCATGCAATGAATAATTTTAATCGTCTAGTTCACTAATTGGATTGATTTTAATGATTTATATTATTGGAATTTTTATCCGGCTGGTAAAATGGTCAACTGATTTCATGCCTTTTGTTTTGGATTTATTCTTCAAATATTTCATAAATTTGTTTTGTTAGGTTTTTAATCGATTATTTAATTTAAAAATAATTTCAAATTCAATGGTTTTCAATTTTAATAATTATATAGTCTTCATTGTCAAATTAACAAGTAATACTTTAGTAATCTTTATATATGTTATTACTACTGACTTGTAATTAGATTACCATAATTTGTCTCTATATCTTATGGTAATTCAATATGCTAAACCTCAATTAAAATGCATATAACTCGTAAATAGCTAATTTTAGCTATTTACACTCTATCGTAATTGTCTTTTTAAGATTATTGCGAAAAGCAGTAATCTTAAAAAGGTAATTAAAAATTTCAATTATCTTCGCAAGTCATTTTGTATCTTTGAATAATTCATTTTCGTTAGAAGAGTGTGAATTATTTGAATTGGATCAGTTATTAAAGTTTTTTCTCTCCTCTGCTTTAATAACTTTCTTTTTTTTTAAAAATTTTGAATGATGATGGCATGTCAGGGAAATATCTAGTCTGACAGGTAGTAGTATTCCCCTTTCTCCTTCTGCTCACGGTCCTTGTAGCTGTCAAGCTTGTTGACACGTGGCCTTTTTGTTTCCTTGTCCCTTCTGAAGGTGATGTTGAGGTTTCCCAGAAACTCGTTCATTGCGTTTCTAAGGTCGGTCGGCTTTGAGGCATGACCGTTCAGGCCGGGAGTTCCGTCAAACACCATCGCCCTGTCGGAGATGTAATCGATGAATACAATGTCGTGGTCAACAATCAGCGAGGCGGCGTTCCTGCTTTCAACCATCTTTCGAATTACCCTTGCGGCAATAAGCCTCTGCTCCACATCAAGAAAAGCTGTCGGCTCGTCGAAAAGGTATATTTCGGCATCCTTTGAGAGTGTCGCTGCTATCGCAAGCCTCTGAAGTTCACCGCCACTTAATCCCTTGACCGGCTTGTCAAGCATTTCATCCAGTGTCAGGGGCTTCATTATTTCGCTTTCGAAAATCTTGGATCCGAAGCTTGGCGCGTTCATGTAGAGAAAGTCGCTAACAGTTCCTTCGAAGTTTGAAACGATGTACTGTGGCTTGTAGGCAATTGTGACTTCCTCGTCAACCTCTCCGGTTGTAGGCTCCTCGACGCCGGCCAGTATCTTTGCGAATGTGGTCTTACCGATACCGTTTGACCCGAATGCTGTGACGATTTCATCATAGAATATCTCTCCCGCATCGGCGCTTAAGCTGAATCCGTCGTATTCCTTGCTCAAATCAGTATATGATGCAAGCGCATCGCCCTCGTCTTCAGGTGTCGGTGGACGGATTGTAAATTCGATTGGATTTCTCCTGATTCTGACATTCTCCTCGGCTAAAAATCCATTAATATAGGCGTTGATTCCCAAACGAACCCCTTTTCTTCCGGATACAACACCATATCCTCCAGGCTGTCCGTACAGAATGTGGACATTATCGGAAAGCGCATCCAGGGTTGCGAGGTCGTGCTCGATTACAAGGACGCTTTTTCCCTCATCGGCAAGTGAGCGTATAACCTTGACTGCATTCAGTCTTTGTGACACGTCAAGCCATGAGGTCGGCTCGTCGAAGTAGTAGAAGTCGCCTTCCCTCAGGACAGTTGCGGCTATTGCGACCCTTTGAAGTTCGCCTCCGCTCAGGTTTTCCATCTTCCTGTCAAGGACGTTTTCAAGCTGCAGCTCCTGTGTGACGTATTCAAGCTTGTCGCGCTCATTCACATTGCTTAAGAGGTCCTTCACCTTGCCCTTTACGACTTTCGGAAGCTTGTCGACCATCTGAGGCTTCAGAATTGTCTTTATGTTGCCTTCGGAGAGGTCCTTGAAGTACTGCTGAAGTGATGATCCTCTGTAAAAGTCAATGACTGCATCCCAGTTTTCGGGCTTTGTTTCAAAGTCCCCGAAGTTCGGTATCAGGCTTCCGGACAGTATGTTCATGATCGTTGACTTTCCGATACCGTTCGGACCGAGAAGCCCCAGGACGGTTCCCTCTTCCAGATTCGGAAGGCCAAAAAGCTCAAACTGGTTCTGTCCGAACCTGTGTATAGGCTCTCCTGCAGCTTCAGGCAGGTTTATGATTGAAATAGCATCAAAAGGGCACCTGTTGGTACAGATTCCGCACCCTTCACATAACTCTTCAGATATCAGCGGCTTTTTGGTATCCTCATCCACTACTATGGTGTCCTCGTCCATCCGGACTCCCGGACAGTAGTGTATGCAAAGATAATCGCATTTTTTAGGCTGGCATCTGTCCTTGTCTAAAATTGATATACGACTCATTATAATCTCCTTAAAAATATAATCATTAATAGTTATGTCAATCCTATCTAATTAAACTATTGCAAGATTTGCCGATTACTGTCATGTCCTCCGGTGATGAGTTGTCGACATTTTTGATGAAGACATGAAAAAAGTTTTAAATAATAAACTTGAAAAGTTAAGTATAGAAGTTTAATTCGGTGATTAAATGAAAATCAATAAAATATTAGGTTTGTTTTTAATATTTGTTTTAATAATTTCCGCTAGCGGAGTTGTTTTTGCAGATTCAAGCGATAGTTCGACTTCTGATACTTCGGACTCATCAACTGACAGTTCATCTCAATCTGACACTTCTAGCGACTCTTCAGATTCATCTTCGGACAGTCAATCAAGCAGTCAGGATTCATCCACCAGTTCGGATGCTTCAACAACGGATACCAGTTCGGATTCCAATGCGAATTCCAATTCCAATGAAAATTCGAACAGCAATTCGGAATCCGGCTACAGTCAGGGTTCAACTTCCTATTCATATGACCAGCCGACAGAAACATACTCCAGTGCTTCCGACGGCAATGCGAATCCGACTGACAATGTGAATAACGCAACGCTCAATCATACAAACCACAATGTAACTAAAAACGCTACAAACCATACGAATGTCACTCCTGTTACCAACAACAACGGCGGGGGAGTCAATTCAATGATTATAGTGATGATCATTGGCGTGTTCGTTGTGATTGCAGCTCTCGTATATGTATATTACAAGGTCGAGTAAAAAACTAGCATTCTAGTTTTTTATTCTCATTTTTTTTTAATCAGGTTTATATATTCTTTAATTCATAATTTAATATAACTTGAAGTTGTGAATGACTTTTTTTTAATTTAATCATATTTTGATAGTGATAGGATGAAACAGGTAATGATTGTAAGGACTGATTTAAAGATGCGCAAGGGAAAGATTGCTGCCCAGTGCTGTCATGGAGCAATCGGGGCGTACAAGAAATCGCCTGCAGATAAAATCAGAAAATGGGAAAACGAGGCATATGCAAAGGTGGTCTTAAAGGTCCAGACCTTGGAGGAGCTGACAGAACTCAAAAAGATTGCCGATGAAAAGGGCATAGCCAATTATCTTGTGGTTGATGCTGGAAGGACCCAGATACCTACATCAAGCGTTACAGTTTTGGCGCTCGGGCCTGATGAGGATGAAATCCTTGACGAAGTGACTGGGGATTTGAAGCTTTTGTAGGTGAAGTGTCATTTTAATGGAAGCTACTTTTAATTAAACATGGTTGAAATTATGAGCATAAAACAGGTCGTGAAAATCGGGGGAAGTCTCTTTCCAGAACCTGCCGTTGAACTGGCAAAGCAATTGGAAAACACAGATTCCGTGATAATTTTAGGTGGGGGAGAATTTGCAAATTTCATCCGCAGATACGACAGCGAAATGGGTTTCAGCGACGAGGCAAACCACTGGACGGCAATAGACTGCATGGACATCATAGCAAAGCTTGTAAACGACAAGGTAGAGTCCACAAAACTGGCCTATTCAATCGATGAGGTCAATGAAATATCAGATGATGGATTCACTCCAATATTTATTGTTTCAGAGTTTTTAAAAAGCGAAGATCCCTTTGAGTGCAGCTGGGATGTGACCTCGGATTCGATTGCGGCATATGTTGCACACACCCTCAATGCAAACCTTTTAATAGTAACAGATGTAAATGGTATATATACCCAGGAACCGAAAGAGCCGGGTTCGACATTCATAAGTGAAATCGATGCAACAACAATGCTAACTTTTCAAGAGTCATCGATTGATGCAATGCTGCCGACTCTTTTATTGAGGTATGGGACTGATTGTTATGTTGTGAATGGGAAGTTCCCAGAAAGGGTAAGGTCTTTGATAGACGATAATGTTGATGACTATAACTTCGATTACACACGAATAATAGGTGAATAATTATGAAAAAAGTTGAATGTATTAGCTGTAAACAGGAAATTCCGCTTACCGGAACATTCGTAGAGTTCGAATGCCCAATGTGCGGAGCAAAAATTGCAAGATGTGAAAAATGCCGTACCTTCGGTCACGGCTACAAATGTGAATGTGGTTTTGAAGGACCATAGATTAGAATGGAGGAATTAGAATGGGTGAAGTATTAACTACAATGAAGATTATGCCGGAAAGTCCGGAAGAAGATTTGGAAGCAATCAAAGCAACTATCGAAAGTTCAATGCCTGAAGGCGCAAGGATTCACGAAATCACCGAAGAGCCAATCGCATTCGGTCTGGTTGCAATCATCTTGAACTTCATCACCGATGACGGTGAAGGCGGATCCGAGCCTGTTGAAGAAATGGTTTCAGGTATTGAAGGCGTTGCCAGCATTGAAATCACTGGTGTCGGAAGATTAATGTAGAGATAATTCTCTATTGGGGGAAGATGAGTTTCATATTCTCTCTTCACTAGATTTTATCTAAATTTGGGGTTATTTTTTTTTAAATAACTCTCATTGCTTATTTTTTTTAATTATTTACATTATATTGATATTTTGATTCATTTTTTTAAGTATTAATTTGCCGACATCAGATTCCCTGTTTTCATTAGTGTGATATTCTTTCTTGATTTCTTATTTTCTTTTCATTTAAATGAAAACAATATTTATTTTTAAGCATAGTTTTTAGTTTACTGAAAACATTTATATTGAAGTTTAGATAAAAGTAGTATTAAGTGATTTCAATGATTATTCAAAGACAAGATTATATTGAAAAAATCAAGCCATTCATCAATAAGCACATTATTAAAGTTTTAATTGGAACCAGACGTTGCGGAAAATCAACAATACTAAAACAGATAATTGATTCATTATTAACGGATGGAATTCCTCAAGAAAATATTGTTTGGATAAACTTTGAGTTAAGCGATTATTTTGAAATAACTGATATTAAAAAGCTTGAGGATTACATTTCCTGGCAAATTGAAAATGTGGATGGCAGAATTTATCTTTTCTTTGATGAAATACAAGTCGTTCCCCAATGGGAGAAATTGATAAACTCCTATTTTGCAAAAGAAAATTTCGACATATACATAACCGGATCAAATTCAAAACTTTTATCCGGGGAATTTGCAACTTACTTGTCTGGAAGATATGTCGAATTAAACATTTATCCATTCTCTTTTCGAGAATACATTAGATATTATGGGATAACTGAAGATTTCAAATATCATTTTTATAAGTATCTGGAGGATGGGGGGATGCCTTCAACTTATGATTACGGGGGTGATGACAAAAAGTTGGTCATAATGGATTTATACAATTCAATTGTTTTAAAGGACATTATTCAAAGGAATAATGTTAAGAATGTTGATTTGTTAGATAGAATCATGAGATTTGTGATGTATAATATAGGCCAGCCGTTTTCAGCCAATAAAGTCTATAAACGATTAAAACAGGATATGGTGAATTTATCGGTAAATACAATTTATAACTATTTGAAATTCTTTGAAAATGCCTGTCTGATTTATCAGGTAAAACGGGAAGATTTACAGGGCAAAAAAATACTTAGATATGATGAAAAATACTATTTGTGTGATTTAGGATTTCGCCAGGCATTAATCGGAAACAATCAAAGGGACATTACTCGAGTAATTGAGAATATTGTTTACATGGAGCTTTTAAGAAGAGGTTATGAAATCACAATAGGTAAAGTGAGTAACTTGGAAGTTGATTTTGTATGCAAAAAACAAAATAAGCCAATTTATATTCAAGTATCCTATTTGTTGGCTAGTGAAGAAACAATTGAAAGAGAATTCAAACCATTAAAAAATATTTCGGATAATTATCCCAAATACGTGATTACTATGGATGATGTTGACATGTCTCATGAGGGCATAGAACATTTAAATCTTGTTGATTTCTTATTGGGTGATGAAATTTAGCATGTTTTTAAAAGAAAATGTTATTTTTCAGATTTTCATCTTTCCCGCTTCAGAAGGGGTTGTTTAATGCAGAGATAAGTCTCTAGGGGGGAAGATTAGTTTCACATTCCCTTTTCAGTAGTTTTTTATCTAATATTTGGACTTATTTTTTTTAAATAACTCTCATTGCTTATTTTTTTGAAGTTAGATTAACAGTATTTCTCATGAATAGTTTATCTTAATAATGAAAGAATACTCCGATCTCTTTAAGGTTGGGGATGAATTTCAGATTGGGGTGTACTTTTGTATTTAGGTATTTTTTTGGGTTTTATTTTGTTAAATATTTGATTTTTGGCTGTTTTTTTATTTGGTGTTTGTGTTCAGTATACTTTTTTTGAGGGGATTAGTTTTCAGATGCTCTTGGTGAAGGTTTATATACTATTACATATGATATAGTAGTATATCATTTGTAAAGTGTGTTAAAGGAAATGATATGTTGTATAAAACTCGATT